>CBFGPB010000238.1:0-4501 GCA_965650545.1 uncultured Devosia sp.
CGCTCGACCTGCGCGTCAATGCCCTCAAGGCCACGCCCGAAAAGGTCATGAAGTCTCTGGTGCGTTTCTCGCCGCAACTCGCTGCCATCGCCCCCTTCGGCATCACCATGCCGGCGGGCCCGCGCGATGCCCGCACCCCCAATGTCACCACCGACGAAGGCTACCTCAAGGGCTGGTTCGAGGTGCAGGACCAGGGCAGCCAGATCGTTGCCGCGCTGGCCGGTGCCCGCGAAGGCGAACAGGTGCTCGACCTTTGCGCCGGGGCAGGGGGCAAGACCCTGGCCCTGGCCGCCACCATGGGCAACAAGGGCCAGATTTTCGCCTATGACGCCGATCGCTCCCGTCTCGCCCCCATCTACGATCGCCTGAAGCGCAATGGCGTGCGCAATGCGCAGGTCCGTGCCCCCAATCCCGGCGCCCTCGACGATCTCGTCGGCAAGCTCGATCGCGTCGTCATCGATGCGCCCTGCACCGGTACCGGAACCTGGCGCCGCCGTCCGGACACAAAATGGAAGCTGACGCCCGAACTTCTCGCCCAGCGGCAGACCGAGCAGGCGGCGCTCCTCGCCGAAGGCGTGCGCTATCTCAAGCCCGGCGGCACGCTGGTCTATATCACCTGTTCCATCCTCCCCGAGGAGAACGACGACCAGATCGCCGCTTTCCTCGCCGACCATCCTGGCTTTGAAACGCTCGATGTGGCCAAGGCCTGGCGACAGGCGCTGACCACCGACATCCCACCCGGCCTCGTCACCGCTGGCGGCGGCATCTGTCTCACGCCGCGCCGCACCAATACCGACGGCTTCTACTGCCACCTCCTGCGCAAGGCTCCTTGACCCGGGCGCGAAGCGCACCTCTCACTTTGGGAAGAGAGTCGACCCTCGGGCCACGACCCGAGGTTCGGCGCAACGCGCCGGGTGAGGGGGCCTTCGCTCGAGTGGCCGTTGCCGATTTGAACCACTCAGCCCCAACCTCCGTTCTTCTTTCGACACCCGTCGCAACGGAGACCCGCCATGTCCGCCACCACAGCCGATTACCGCACGCCGCAATCCTGGATCGCCCTGGCGGTGTTTCTCGCTCTCGTCATTGGTGTCGGGGCCCTTGTCGGCACGCAGTCCCAGCCGGGCGCGTGGTACGAGAGCCTCACCAAGCCACCGCTCAATCCGCCCAATTGGGTCTTCGGTCCCGTCTGGTTCGCGCTCTATGTCATGATTGCCCTGGCCGGCTGGCGCATCTGGGTCGCCGCCCCGCAATCGACCGCGATGAAGTTCTGGGGTGCGCAGATGCTGCTCAACTGGGCCTGGTCACCGGTGTGGTTCCTCGCGCAGATGCCCTGGGCCGCTTTCGTCATCCTGGTGGCCATGTGGCTCGCCATCGCTGGCTTCATCGTCACCGCCCGCCGGCATGACGGCATCGCCCCGTGGCTCTTCGCACCCTACCTCGCCTGGGTGACGTTTGCGGGATACCTCAACCTGTCCATCGCCTTGCTGAACTAGGCCGGCTGGGGCACGGCGCGGCGCAGGCTCCGCCCCTCCAGCGTCCGCGCCCAGGCGATGACCGGCGCTTCGAGCCAGCGGTACGAGGCGGCAGCAATGATCACCGTTAGTCCCACCGATGCCCCCGTCGCCGTCAGCCAGAGCGCCCCGTCAGTCATGGCGCCGAAGACGAACTTCGGCACGAAATAGGTCTGGATCAGATTGATGACGATCGTGTGGTAGATGTAGATCCCGAACGAGATCTGCGCCACGAAGCGGGTCGCCGGATTGTCGAGCAGCCGCCCCACCAACAGGGTAGACGGCCCCGTTGCCAGCACGACGCCGATCAGCAGATGCATGGTGGGAAAGCGATAGGGCACATCGAGCCAGCCATAAAGCTCGCCGGCCTCCCGATAGGCCTCGCCCCACATATAGGTCGTGACCGCCGCCAATGCCGTGACGCAGATCACATCCATGACCCAATGGCGGATGCCGGCGATCAACACCTGCACTCCGCCCGCCAGCGCCCCCAGGGCGAACATGGCGAAGAAGGCGAAGGGGTTGAACCAGGGCATCCAGGTCTTGGCGCCACCCTGCAGGCCATGTTCCCAACCCATGCGATGCGGGTCGACGACGACCCACGAGCTGAACGCCACGTGGCCGAGCAGCGCCAGTGCGGGAACGCCAAGAAAGACCAGTCTCGTGGCCCAGCGGGGCAGGCGGCCGGCCAGGGCAAACATGCCGAGAAAGCCCAGCGGCAACAGCACATAGGAGGTGACCTCGAAGCCGATGGACCAGAGCGGACCATTCACTTCGACGGGAAAGAGCGTCATCCAGTGCCAGTCACTGACAAGGAAGAAGCCCGCGAAGTAGCGGATCCACAGCCAGATATCGGGCGTTGCCTGCCAGACCAGGATGCTGAGCACGAACGTGACAGTGAGCGCTACCCAGAACCCCGGCAGTATGCGCGCCGCGCGGCGCAGGGCGTAGATGCGCAGGGACGGCATGTCCTCGCCCCGGTCCATCGCCTGCCAGAAGGGACGGGCCAGCAGGAAGCCGCTCAGCACGAAGAAGATACCCACCCCGAACGTGCCGCCATTGGCCAGGACCTGCGCTATGTCTGGGTCACCCAGTGGCGAGCGGAAGTCGATCCTCTGCGTCAGGTGGTGGAACAGCACGATCAGGCACGCGCTCGCGCGCACGAAATCGGCGCCAAGCAACCGGCCATCAGGATTTTGCATGCTTCCCCCCTTCTGCATGGACGTTCCTCCAACGCCCCGCTTGCGGAATCCGCTGACTGTGGCTAAAGCCTCGCCATGCAGCACCCAGACACCGCCTCCCTCAACGACACCATTCTCATTGTCGACTTTGGTTCGCAAGTCACACAGCTGATTGCGCGTCGGATTCGCGAGACGGGTGTCTATTGCGAAATCCATCCCTTCCAGTCGGCCGGCGCCGCCTTGGCGGCCCTCAGGCCCAAGGGCGTCGTGCTCTCGGGCAGCCCGGCCTCGACGCTGGACCAGAACGCGCCGACGATCGATCCGGCCATCCTTGATGCCGGCGTCCCGATCCTGGGGATCTGCTATGGTCAGCAGGCTCTCTGCATGGCCCTGGGTGGCAAGGTGGAAGCGGGCCACCATCGCGAATTCGGTCGCGCCGAAGTCGTCGTGCACCAGGCCAATGCCCTCTCTGAAGGCGTCTGGGACCTTGGCACCAGCCACCAGGTCTGGATGAGCCATGGCGACCGCGTCGTGGCGCTGCCCGAAGGCTTCGAAGTCGTCGGCACCTCGGCCAATGCGCCTTTTGCCATGATTGCCAACGAAGCGCGCCGCATCTGGGCCGTGCAGTTCCACCCCGAAGTGGTGCACACCCCGGATGGGGCCAAGCTATACGCCAACTTCGTCCACCACATCTGCGGCATCGACGCCAACTGGACCATGCACGCCTATCGCCAGAAGATGGTCGAGAAGATCCGCGAACAGGTCGGGTCCGGGCGTGTCATCTGCGGCCTTTCGGGCGGCGTCGACTCCTCCGTCGCGGCCGTGCTGATCCATGAAGCCATCGGCGACCAGCTCACCTGCATCTATGTCGATCACGGCCTGATGCGGCTCAACGAGAGCGAGCAGGTCGTCACCATGTTCCGCGACCAGTTCAATATCCCGTTGGTCCATGTCGATGCCGAAGACCTTTTCGTCGGCGAGCTGGAGGGTCAATCCGACCCCGAGACCAAGCGCAAGATCATCGGCCGTCTGTTCATCGAAGTCTTCGAGGCCGAAGCCAAGAAGCTCGGCGGCGCCGATTTCCTGGCGCAGGGCACGCTTTATCCCGACGTCATCGAATCGGTGTCCTTCACGGGCGGCCCCTCGGTCACCATCAAGTCGCACCACAATGTGGGCGGACTGCCCGAGCGCATGAACATGAAGCTCGTCGAGCCGCTGCGCGAGCTGTTCAAGGACGAAGTCCGCGCCCTCGGCCGCGAACTGGGCATCCCCGAAAGCTTCATCGGCCGTCATCCCTTCCCGGGGCCGGGCCTCGCCATCCGCTGCCCCGGCGGTATCACCCGCGAAAAGCTCGATATCCTGCGCCAGGCCGACGCCATCTATCTCGACGAGATCCGCAAGTCCGGCCAGTACGACAAGATCTGGCAGGCCTTTGCCGTGCTGCTCCCGGTGCAGACCGTCGGCGTCATGGGCGATGGCCGTACCTACGAATTCGTCTGCGCCCTTCGCGCCGTGACCTCGGTCGATGGCATGACCGCCGACTTCTACCAGTTCGACATGAACTTCCTCGGCAAGACGGCCACGCGCATCATCAACGAAGTCCGCGGCATCAACCGCGTCGTCTACGACGTGACCTCCAAGCCACCCGGAACGATTGAGTGGGAGTGACTTGCGGCGGCGCCACGCGCCGCAAAATCAGTCCGGTGGACTGATTTTAGCAAGTCACGCCCGGAGAGCTATGCTCGCAGGGCCAGGCGGCGGCGCCACGCGCCGCAAAATCAGTCCGGTGGACTGATTTTAGCAAGTCAC
>CBFGPB010000239.1:0-4475 GCA_965650545.1 uncultured Devosia sp.
TCGTCTTCCAGGAATTCCGCCTGCTCGACCACCTGACGACCTTCGAGAATGTCGCCCTGCCGCTGCGCGTGCTCGGCCAGCCGGAAAGCGAATACCGGCCCAATGTCATCGAACTGCTCGAATGGGTGGGCCTCGGCGAGCGCATGCATGCTTTGCCCACCCTGCTGTCGGGCGGCGAAAAGCAGCGCGCCGCCATTGCCCGCGCCGTCATCGCCCGCCCCAAGGTGCTTCTGGCGGACGAACCCACCGGCAATGTCGATCCGGACCTGTCGAGCCGCCTCGTCCACCTGTTTGCCGAGCTCAATCGCACCCTGGGGATGACCATCATCCTCGCGACCCACGAATTGCCCCTGCTCGACCGCTTTGCCTATCCCCGCATGGTGCTCAACAAGGGGGAGCTGACCATCCATGATTAGGCAAGTGCTGGCTCTCCTGCCCCGACGCGGCGGCGCGGCCCCCATCGTTCCGGAAAAAAGCGTCGCCGGACGCACCCTGCTGCTTCTCGTCACCATCATGGCCTTTCTCTCGGCGGTGACGCTGGGCGGGGTCGTGCTGGTGCAGAAATCGGCCATTGCCTGGTCAGCCGATGTGGGGCGCGAACTCACCATCCAGATCCGCCCGGTCGAGGGCGAGGTCATGGAGAGCAACCTGCGCACCGCCGTGTCGCTGGCGCAGTCGACGCCCGGTGTCGGCAGCGCACGGGCGCTGACCATCGAGGAAAGCCAGGCCCTGCTCGAACCCTGGCTCGGCGCCGGGCTCGATCTCTCGGCCATCGCCATTCCGCGCCTTGTCGTGGTGCAGCTGTCCGATCCGGCCGAGGCCGATGTCGAGCAGTTGCAGCGCAATCTCTCCGCCATCAAGGGCGCGAGCCTCGACACCCATGCCGCCTGGCGGCAACAGCTCAACACCATGGCCGGTACCGTCGTGCTTTCGGGCCTCCTGGTGCTGGGCCTGATCGGCGTTGCCACCGTCTTGGCCATCGTCTTTGCCACGCGCGGCGCCATGGCCACCAATCGCGAAATCGTCGACGTGCTGCATTTCATCGGCGCCTCGAACAAGTTCATCGCCGGTGAATTCCAGGGGCGGTTCCTCTCGATCGGCCTGCAGGGCGGGTTTCTTGGCGCCCTGCTTGCCATCCTCTTCTTTCTGCTCATCGGCGCGGCTGCCGGCAGCGTCCTGCCCAGCGAGGCAACGGCGCAGGTGGGCGTGCTCTTCGGGCAGTTCCTCATCGGCTGGGATGGCATGGCTTTCATCGTCGCCGTCGTGCCGGTGATTGCCGTGCTGACGGCAGTCACGTCGCGGGTGACGGTGCGGCGGTATCTGAGCGAAGCCTCCTAGGGCCAATGGCCTCGCCAATTTCGCCTTTGGCCGCTATGACGGAGGCACAAGCCGGAAACAGGCGGGGGAGTACATGTCGATCAAGGCGGCAATCCAGGCAGTGCGTACGGCGCTGTTCTACATCGTCTTTCTCGGCCAGACCGTCATCCTCGCCGTTCTTGCCGGCACGGTGGGCATTCTCTTCGGCCGCACCCCCTTCGGCTGGGCCATTGCCCGCTTCTGGTGCTGGTCGAACGTGGTCTACCTGCGCGTTTTGACCGGCATGGGCACCCATGTCGAAGGCGCGGAAAACATCCCGCCCGGCGGCTGCATCATCGCCTCCAAGCACCAGTCCGACTGGGATATCTTTGCGATCTTCCCGCATACCGGACGGCCGGCCTATATCGCCAAGAAGGAGCTGATGCGCATTCCCTTCTTCGGCTGGGCGGCCCATTCGCTCGACTGTATCGAGATCGACCGGCAGAAGGGCGCCCAGGCCATTCCCGAAATGATCAAGCAGGCGCGCGCCGCGATCGACCGGGGATGCCGCATCGTCATCTACCCCGAGGGCACGCGCAGGGCAGTGCTGGCGGATGCCGAATACCGGCAGGGGATCGTGCGCATGTATACCGAACTCAATGTCCCGGTCGTGCCGGTGGCGCTCAATTCGGGGCTCTTCTGGGGGCGCAACAGCCTCATCATCTGGCCAGGTCCGGCGCGCGCAAAATTCCTGCCGCCCATCGAGCCCGGTCTTGACCCCGAAGCCTTCCGCACCCGCCTCCATGATGTCATCGAAGCCGAATCGAACCGGCTGACGCTGGAGGCCATCGACCAGGGGCTCGGCCGCCCGCTCGACGCCCGCCTGCGCGCGCGCGTCACCACGCTCCGCAAGGGCATCACCCACTAGATATTGACGAAAGTTGCGAACACAAACATAGATGTAGCGTCACGCCTTGGGAGGGCTTGACGGTCGCTGCAATTTGTTCTAATTTTGTTCTTCTTCTGGGGACGCAGGGGAACGGGAAAATGGTGCCGGGGATCAATCTTCATCGCGCAATCGGACGCCAGCCAGCCCTCTCGCCCTGGCTGGGCCAGTCGGGTCGCGCCTATGCCCTGCGCCCGGAAAATCTCGACAGCTTCGCAATGAGCGAGACGGGCCTCTATGTCATCGCCAAGGGGCCGCATGTGCTCTGGGTCGGCTCGACCCAGGACCTGGTGGCGGACCCCATGAGCCGCACGCGCTTTCGCCTGGCGCTCGACTGCGCGACCCATGTCTTCAGCCTCGACGTGCCCGAGGACCGGCTCGCCGTCATCTGGGATCTCGAACAGGCCCTGCCCGCTCCGGGGCCGGTGGCTCAGGCCGCCTGACCGGTGCCGGCCGGGCTCTCGGCCTGCAATTGCCGCGCCAGCGCCATCAGCGCCTTGTCGTGAATGCCCAGCTGCGTCAGGTGCTCTGCGGTGTTGAGCACGTAATCGACATTGCGGCCTGATATCCCGACCCCGGCCCGGATCATGGCCAGTTGCTGCTCGATACTCAGCTGCCCGGCAAACTGCTCATGCGCTTCGTCGACCACATAGGTCAGCGCCGTGACGCGGCGGCCGTCGGCCAAGGTCACGGGGCGCCACACATCGCGATAGACCGAGGTCACCAGTTCCCGCCCGTCGAGATAGGACCGCACTTCGGACCAGGTCTCGGCCCCGACTTCGAAGACCATGCCCCGGCAAGAGCCGCCGCGCGTCAACCCGAAGACCAGACCCGGCGTGTCGCGCGTGCCGCGATGGTGATGCGAGATGATCGAGAGCGAGCGATGGGCACCGCGCAGCAGCCCCAGTTGCGCGCTTCTGAACGAGAAGCCGGGATTCCAGATCAGCGAGCCATAGCCGAAAACCCAATGGCTTCCACTGGGGCTTTCTGTGTTCATTCCATTCGCCATAGCGCAACCACGATTCCAGTTAGGCTAGCCCTGCACCGGGGGACGGGCAAGCCGCAACCTGTCACCCGATAACGCAGGAGCCGGGCCGTGCAAACCCGCTTCTGGCAAACACGCCTGGCAGGTAAGAAGAAGCCATGAAGAAGCGAATCATCATTCTGGGCAGCGTCGTGCTGCTGGTCGTCATCGCCTGGACCGCGGGCTGGTATTTTGTCGCCGGGCAGGTGCGCCAGCAGGTGGAACTGCTCGCCCTCAACGATGGCGAGACCGCGCCGCAGCTGCAATGCGGCACCCTCAATATTGGCGGCTTCCCCTTCCGCTTCGATATCGACTGCATTGATGCGAGCCTGGTTTCGGCCGACCTCCTGGTGGAAGTGCCGGACATCCGCGCCAGCGTCATGGTGTGGCGACCGACCCATCTTCTGGCCTCGGGCATGGGTCCGGCCCGCATTTCCGACGCCTTTACCGGGCTCCAACAGGAAGTGGCCTGGACCCGGCTGGAAGGCAGCCTGCGTCTCGAGAACTGGCGGATCGCGCGGCTCTCCGTCACCGCCGATGACGTGGTCTGGGTGGACCGGCTCTTTGGCGAAACGGTGATTGCCAGCGCGCCCGCGTTGGAGATGCATCTGCTCGACATGCCCGAACTGCACAATGCCGAGACCGGCCGTGCGGCGCTGGCCGGTTATCTGCGGGCCCAGGACGTTGCGGCGCCAGGCATCGACCTGGCGACGACCAATGCCGAGGTCGAGCTTGAACTGACCGCCCTCCCCGATGATGTCCGCAATTGGGGCGCGGTGCCCTTCCTGCCAGACTGGCAGCAGGCCGGAGGAACACTGCGGATAGTCGGCATCCGTGCCAATGACGGCACCGCAGACCTCAGTGCCAGTGGCGAACTCGCCCTCGATCCGGCCGGCTATCCCACCGGCTCCATCGCCATCGATTCGGTCGGCGTTGCCGAACGCATCGGACCCTATCTCCAGGAGCCCTGGCGGACCCTGGTGCTGGGCGTGCCCGGTGACGATGGCCGGCACAAGAACCAGCTCAATTTCGGTGGCGGGTCGATCTCATCAGGCCTGGTGCCGATCGCGGCATTGGCCCCGCTGTTCTAATTCTTCCCGCAGGGCCGGATGAGGGGGCTCTCACCGCGAGCGCAGGATGCCTTGCTGACATCCCTCACCCGTCTCGGGCTACGCCCGATCCACCCTCTCCCCGATGGGGAGAGGAATA
>CBFGPB010000240.1:0-4473 GCA_965650545.1 uncultured Devosia sp.
CCTCACCTCCTATATCGAGAAGCGCCGCGGCTACGACTATTCCAAGCACGGCCAGGCCGATAATCCCTTCCTCGATTTCATCACCGACGACGTGGTGGAAAGCTTCTGTGTCCTGGGCGAGCCCGAGGATCACATCAAAAAACTCCACGAGCTGGAGGCGGCGGGGGTCACCCAGTTCAACATCTATCTGGACAGCGGCGATGAGGAGGAAATCATCGCCAATTATGGAAGGCACGTCATTCCGGCCTTCCGTTGACAAACTCAAGGGCGCGCCACACGGCGCGCCTTTTTCGTTTGCGGGGGCGGCCACGTCTGCCCCCTTCCAAAATACCCTCCCTGCCCGCTAGATAATCAGCAGGGAGGACTGACCAACAAAAACATCAAACGGGGAATGCAAATGGGACATCTCAATCGCCGCATGATGATCGCGGCGCTCGGCCTTACCACCGCCCTCTCGCTCACTGGCGTCACCTGGGCGCAGGACGCCACCAAGGTCGCTGCCATCTGGACCGTACCGGTCGAGCAGCAATGGGCCAGCCGCCTGCACAATGCGCTGGTCGCGGCCGAAGAGCGCGGCGAGATCGACTATGTCTATTCCGAGAACGTCGCCAATACCGACTATGAGCGCGTCATGCGCGAATATGCCGAACAGGGGGTGGCCCTGATGGTGGGCGAAGCCTTCGGCGTCGAGCAGCCGGCCCGCACCGTCGCCGCCGACTATCCGGAAATCGCCTTCCTCATGGGCTCCTCCCTGCCGCCGGTGGAACCGAACTTTGCCACCTTCGACAATTTCATCCATGAGCCAAGCTATCTCACCGGCATCATCGCGGGCATGAAGACCGAGTCCAACCTCATCGGCATGGTCGGCGGCTATGCCATTCCCGAGGTCAATCGGCTGATGCATGCCTTCATGGCCGGCGCCCTCTCGGTCAATCCGGACGTCAAGTTCTCGGTCAGCTTCATCAACTCCTGGTACGATCCGCCCAAGGCCAAGGAAACCGCCTTCGCCATGGTCGATGCCGGCGCCGATATCCTCTATGCCGAGCGCTTCGGAGTGTCCGACGCCGCCAAGGAACGTGGCATCTTCGCCATCGGCAATGTCATCGACACCGCTGCCGACTATCCCGGAACGATCCTCGCCTCGGCCCTCTGGCATGGCGAGCCGATGATCGACCAGGCCATTGCCGACGTGAAGGCTGGCACATTCACCGCCAAGGACTACGGCGTATACGCCTTCATGGAATATGGCGGCTCGTCCATGGTCGTCGATGAAGCCCTGGCCGGCGCGGAAGCGGTCGCCGCTGCCAAGGCGGTCGAGGCCAAGATCCTCGACAAGAGCTTCGTGGTGGAGATCAACGACAGCGAACCGACTTCGACGCAGTAACAAAAGGGCTCATCGGTCCGTCACCCCACCCTCATTCCCTCCCCATCAAGGGGAGGGAGGCGCAGGGTGTAGCGCCGGTGTTCATCGTCTCCCTCCCCCCTGTGGGGAAGGATCAAGGGTGGGGGTGTAGAGCCGGCCACGTACCAGCATCGCGAATGGAGCAGGACCAATGACCGACCCCATCCCTCTGCTCTCGTTGGAAAAGATCACCAAGCGCTTTGGCCCGCTTGTCGCCAATGACGCCATCTCGCTTACCCTGCACCAGGGAGAGATTCTCGCGCTCCTCGGCGAGAACGGCGCCGGCAAGACCACGCTGATGAACATCCTTTTCGGCCACTATGTGCAGGACGAAGGGATCGTGTGCGTCGCCACTGCGGATGGCGCCATGACAACCCTGCCCCCCGGCTCCCCTGGCGCGGCGCTTGCCGCCGGGATCGGCATGGTGCACCAGCATTTCACCCTGGCCGAGAACCTCTCCGGCCTCGACAATATCCGCCTCGGTACCGAAAAACTGCTTTCCCTCGGCAGCCGCGCCGCGGCCCGCGCCAAGGTGCAAAGGCTGATCGCCGAGAGCGGCCTCGAGGTCGACCTGGACCGCCGCGTTGCCGACCTCACGGTGGGCGAAAAGCAGCGCGTGGAAATCCTCAAGGCCCTCTATCGCGATGCCCGCGTACTGATCCTGGACGAGCCCACCGCCGTCCTCACCCCGCAGGAGGCCTTGGGGCTCTTTACCGTGCTGCGCCGCCTTGCGGCCAACGGGCTTGGCGTCATCTTCATCTCCCACAAGCTGGGAGAAGTGCTGGCCGTGTCCCACCGCATCATGGTGCTGCGCGGCGGCAAGGTGGCCGGCACCCTCGCCACCGAACAGGCCGATCGCCACGCCATTGCCGATCTGATGGTCGGCAAACCCGTCGCCGAGGTGCAGCGCCTGCCCGGCAGCCGCGGCAAGGCGCTCCTAGAATTCGACAATGTCTCCCTGGGCAAGGCGGGCAGCCGCACCGCCCTCAGCCAGGTCAGCTTCGCCCTGCGCAGCGGCGAGATCGTCGGCCTCGCCGGCGTCTCGGGCAATGGTCAGACCAGCATAGCCGCGCTCGTCTCCGGCCTTGCGGTTCCCGATAAGGGGACCATGCGGCTCTACGGCAATCCCGTCACTCGCGCCGATCCGCGCCGCCTCGTCGCCGCCGGTGTCGCCCGCATGCCCGAAGACCGCCAGCACGACGGCGTTGTCGGCACAATGAGCGTGGCCGACAATATCGCCATCGAGGACGTGCGCTCGCTCTCCCGCCATGGCTTCATCGACCGCCGCGCCATGCGCGCCCGCGCCGAGGCCGCCATTGCCGCCTATGATGTGCGCTGCCCCGGCCCAGATGCCGAGGCGCGCCTGCTCTCGGGTGGCAATGTGCAAAAGCTCATCCTCGCGCGGGTGCTGGAGCGCGAGCCCAAGGTCATCCTTGCCAACCAGCCCACAAGGGGCCTCGACATCGGCGCGCAGGCCGAGGTGCACCGGCGCATCATCGCCGCCCGCGACCGGGGCGCCGCCGTGCTCGTCATTTCCGAGGATCTCGATGAACTCTTCGCCCTCAGCGACCGGTTCCTCGTCATCCATGCCGGCACCCTCGTCGATGCCGGTCCGGCCGAAATGCTTGACCGGCGCACCGTTGGCCTCATGATGGCTGGCCAGTCCGGCAAGCTGGAGACAATGGCCTCATGATGGTCCGCCTCGAACCCAGGGCCGATGCCTCGCTTGGCCTTCGTCTCGCCGTCTCGATCCTGGCCGGCCTTGTCGCCCTGGCGCTGGTGGCCATTCCCGTCATGGCGGCCGGCCGCTCGCCGCTGGACGCCTATCAGCTCATGGCCCAGGGCGCCTTCGGCTCCCTGTTCGCCCTTTCCGAAACCCTCAATCGCGCCACCCCGCTCATCCTCACCGGCCTTGCCGCCGCCGTCGCCTTCCGCGCACGGCTCTGGAATATCGGCGCCGAGGGCCAGCTCTACATGGGCGCGCTCGCCGCCGTACTGGTCGGCTCCGGTTTCCTGCAACTGCCCGCGCCCATCATGATCCCGGCCATCATGCTGGCCGGTTTCATCGCCGGCGGGCTGATGATGGTGGTGCCCACCATCCTCAAGCAGCGCTTCGGGGCCGATGAAGTGGTCATCACCCTGCTGCTCAATTTCGTCGTCATCCTCTTCATCCAGATGCTGGTGGAGGGACCGATCAAGGACCCGCTGGCCCTGGGTTGGCCGCAATCGGTGCCGTTGCTGGCAGAAGCGAAATTCGACAAGCTCATTCCCCGCCTCCGCACGCATTGGGGCCTTGTCGTCGGCCTCGTCGCCGCGCTGATCCTCTGGCTCATGGTCAAGCGCACCGTGCTGGGCTTCGAGATCAAGGCGGTCGGCGAGAACAGGGCGGCCGCCCGCTTTGCCGGCATTCCGGTGGACGCCACCATGCTCAAGGTCGCGCTGATATCCGGGGGCCTGGCCGGTCTGGCCGGTGTCGGCGAGGTCGCGGGTGTGAAGGGCTATCTCTCGACCGACCTTTCTCCGGGTTTCGGCTATTCGGGCATTGTCGTCGCCATGCTGGCAGGCCTTTCGCCCCTTGGTTCGGTATTGGCCGCCGTGTTCATCGCCGCCGTCTTCGTGGGCGCCGACTCCATGAGCCGCGCCACCGGCATTTCGAGCTACCTCGCCGATCTCGTCGTGGCGCTGAGCCTGCTCTGCGTGCTCGTCGGCAGCTTCTTCCTGCGTTTTCGGCTCGTGCCCGCCAACCGCCGGCTGGAGGCCTGAGCCATGGAGACAATCCTCGACATTCTCTCCTCCGCCAATTTCTGGGCCGCCGCCCTGCGCATCGCCACGCCGCTGATCTTCGGTGTCCTGGGCGCGCTGATCTGCGAACGCTCCGGCGTCCTCAACCTCGGCATTGAGGGCATTTTCGTCGCCGGGGCCATGGCCGGCTGGCTCGCGGTCTATCTCGGCGCGGGCTTGTGGGGTGGCGTGGTCGTGGCTGCCCTGGCCGGAGCCGCATTTGGCCTGCTGCACGCCGTCCTCACAGTCATCCTGGGCCTCTCCCAGCACGTGTCCGGCATCGGCATCAC
>CBFGPB010000241.1:0-4468 GCA_965650545.1 uncultured Devosia sp.
CCAGTGCGGCCATGCACGCGGTCGAACTTGTTGGGAAACCCGGTATTGAAGGCGAGATAGTAGTTCGAGCGCGGATTCATCAGGCCCGGCGTGATCGTATAGAAACCCTCGGGGCTCTGCCGGTCGCCTTCCTTGAATTTCGGGCCGATGTCGCCCGAGTAGGCGCAGATTTCATAGGTCTTGAACTGCTTGTAGGTGCCCGAAGCGGTTTTCTTCCAGACCTCGAGAATCGCCTCTTCCTTGAAGATGCGCACGACCATGCCCTCGGCAGGCGAGGAACCCATGCTGCGCAGGCCCTGCACGACGCCGCCCGAAAGGGGAATGTTGTGGCGGTTGTCGCCGCCCTTGACGAAATTGGAACAGGCGGCAAGGCCGAAGGCCAGCCAGACGAGAATGATGAAGGCGCCGAGGCGGTGAAAAATGGTGGCAGTCAAGAAAATCCAGCCCGTCACAAAAAGCGCCCGCAACCGGGCCATTGGTTAGCGCAGTATGACCCGACGCAGTGAATGAAGCCTTTATCACGCCGCCGATTGCGCCGGAAGCGGGGGGCGATCACGCGGATGTGTGAATAGGGCCCGGGCCTGAAACTGGACGAAAAGTCGCCGCCCGGAGTGACCCGGGTGACGGCGCCAGCATTACCATTACGAACCTAGAGGTTGGTCCCGATGGCCAGGAATTTCTCGCGGCGGTGTTCGCGGGTTTCGAGGCGCGAGCGGCCGGCAAAGTCCTTGAGGAACTTGTCGATGGCCGAGCGGGTCGAATCCATCACCGCCCCGTGGTGGCGATGGGCGCCGCCGGCCGGCTCGGGAATGATGCCGTCGATGACGCCGAAGCCCAAGAGGTCCTGTGCGGTGATCTTCTGGGCCGTGGCCATGTCCTGGGCGCGCGCCGCGTCGCGGAAGAGGATCGAGGCGCCCGCTTCGGGCGAGATCACCGAATAGATGGAGTTTTCCAGCATCAGCACGCGGTTGGCCGTGGCAATGGCGATGGCGCCGCCCGAGCCGCCTTCACCGATGATGATGGCAAGGTTGGGCACGCCCAGTTCGAGACCCTTTTCGGTCGAGCGGGCAATGGCCTCGGCCTGGCCGCGTTCCTCGGCGCCGATGCCGGGATAGGCGCCGGCGGTGTCGACGAAGGAGATCACCGGGATGGAGAAGCGGTCGGCCATGTCCATGATGCGGACGGCCTTGCGGTAGCCTTCCGGGTTGGCCATGCCGAAATTGTGCTTGAGACGCGTTTCGGTGGAATTGCCCTTTTCCTGGCCGAGCACGGCAACCGGCACGCCATTGAAGCGGCCGAACCCGGCCTGCAGGGCCGCGTCCTCGCCATACTTGCGGTCGCCCGCCAGCGGCGTCCATTCGGTGATCAGCGAGCGCACATAGTCGGAAAAGTGCGGGCGCTGCGGATGGCGCGCCACCTGCGTTTTCTGCCAGGGCGTCAGCTTGCGATAGATCTCGACCAGCGCCTCATCGGCGCGGGCGCTGAGGCGGTTGACTTCCTCGTCGATGGACACGGCCTGGTCGGTCTGTGCCAGCGATTTCAGTTCGGCGATCTTGGCTTCAAGATCGGCGACCGGCTTTTCAAAATCGAGATAAGACAGCATCCCACCGCCCGTAAGGGTCATTGTTATGGCACGAGCGTTTGGGCCCATGTTCCGATGGCCCGCTGCTCTTGCGCCTTAAAGTGGCCGGAAAGTGGCGATGGAGCAATGGCAAGTCAAGCTTTGGGCGCGAAATGGTTGGGATTTCGTGTGTCCGGCTCAGCCATTGGCCAGCGGATGATGGCTTTCCACCAGATTGCGCAGCTTGTCATCGAGCACGTGGGTATAGATCTGGGTTGTGGAAATATCGGCATGGCCGAGCAACATCTGCACCACCCGCAGGTCCGCGCCGCCGGCCAGGAGGTGGCTGGCAAAGGCATGGCGCAGCACGTGCGGTGCGACGCGGGCTGAGGAAATGCCGGCCCGGGCCGCGAGCGCCTTGAGGTCCCGCGCAAAGACCTGGCGGGAGAGATAACCCTCCTCCCCCTTTGCGGGAAAAAGAAACGGACCAGGTTCCAGTGTCGTGAGCCACTGGCGCACCGCGTCGCGGGCGCGGTCGTTCATGGGCACGACGCGTTCCTTGCTGCCCTTGCCGGTGACGGTGAGGAAGGCCGCGTCGCGCATGACGGCGGCGCGTTTCAGGCTCACCAGTTCGGAAACGCGCAGGCCCGTGGCGTAGAGCATTTCAAGCAGCACATAGAGCCGCTGCGCCGCCTGCTGCTTTGGCGGACTGGCCGGGGCATTGGCCTCGGTCTCGGCCAGGCTCAGGAGCCGGTCGACTTCGGCCACGGACAAGACCTTGGGCAGGGCGCGGCGCGATTTGGGACTTGCTACGATCCGGGTCGGGTCATCGCCCCTCAGACCATCGGCGCAAAGGAACTTGTGGAACTGTCGCACCGCCGACAGGCGCCTCGCGCTGGATGAGGCGGACAAGCCCTCGGTCTTGAGGTCATCGAGCCATGCCGTGACGCTGTCACGCGGCGCGTTGAGCAGCGTGTGTCCATTTGCACTGAGGAAAGCGGCATAGTGGGCGAGGTCCCGCCGATAGGCCTCGATCGTATTGGCTGCCGCGCCCCGTTCGGCGCTCATCATTTCGAGAAAGCTCGAAATCAGATGGCCGCCGCTCATTGGCTGGTCGCGGGCTCGGAAGAGACATTGGGCTGGGGCAGGCTGGCGCCGGGTCGCTCCGCCTCTGTCTCGCCCAGCAGTTCGCGCGTGGGGATGCGCTGGCTCACCTGCTTGGGGGTCGGTTCGACAAAGGTGACGAGCGCGAACATGCCCGCATAGACGAGGCCCGCCAGGAAGAGCAGCGTGATGACGAGGCGGATCAGAGAGGGCATGGCGGGGTCCGGGACGATTCTGGCGGTGAGCCTAAAGGCAAAAGGTTGCGGTTCTGTTGTACCGACAGTGTTGCAGGAACCTGCCGCGCCGATCAACCGGGCGGGTTGCACGCTTGACAGGCCGGACGGGGACCGGTTGATAGCGACCACTGATCGGAGGGCGCGGCAGGTGAGCAAGAGCGATGGCGGTGGACGGCAGGGCAAGGCCAAGGCGCTGGCCACCCGGCTGGACGGTCGCCCTCTGGTGCTGGTGGGCATGATGGGGGCTGGCAAGACCACGGTGGGCCGACGCCTCGCCGCCCGCCTCGGGCGCCAGTTCATCGACAGCGACGAGGAAATCGAGCGCGCCGCCCACATGACCATTCCGGAAATTTTCGAGCAGCGCGGCGAGGCCGAATTTAGGGCCGGCGAAATGCGGGTGATCGCGCGCCTGCTCAAGGAGAAGGACATTGTACTGGCCACAGGCGGTGGCGCCTTCGTCAATCCCCAGACACGGGCGCTGGTCAAGTCCGATGCGATCTCGGTCTGGCTCAAGGCCGATCTCGACGTGCTGTTCGAACGGGTTTCGCGTCGCTCCAACCGCCCCCTGCTCAAGACTGCGGACCCCAAGGGCACGCTGGAAAAGCTGATTGCCGATCGATACCCGATCTACGCGGAAGCCGACGTGACGGTGGTCAGCCGTGACGTGCCGCAGGACAATGTTGCCGCCGATGTGATCGGCGCGCTGCTCGACCATTTGAAGACCCGATAGGTAGGACCATGGCCCAGATCGACCACACAGTTCACGTTGCCCTGGGGGACCGTGCCTATGACATCTTCATCGGTCCGAGGCTGATCGACGAGGCGGGCGCCATCCTCGCCGAGAAGTTCCCGGGTCGCCGCTATGGCATCGTCACCGACGCGACTGTGGCCGAGGCGCAGTTGCCGCGGCTTGTGGCAAGTCTCGAAGCGGCCGGCCTCTCCTATGACAGCATAATTCTGCCCGCCGGCGAGGCGACCAAGTCCTATGCCATGCTTGAAAGGGTGGTCGAAGGTCTGCTCGCGGCAAAGCTTGAACGCGGCGACCTGGTCATCGCGCTGGGCGGCGGGGTTATCGGCGACCTTGCGGGCTTTGCTGCGGCCATCACTCGCCGCGGCATGGATTTCGTGCAGATGCCCACCTCGCTGCTGGCGCAGGTGGATTCCTCGGTCGGCGGCAAGACCGGCATCAATTCGCCCCATGGCAAGAACCTCGTCGGCGCTTTCCACCAGCCCAAGCTGGTGTTGGCCGACCTTTCCGCGCTCGATACGCTGGCCCCGCGGCAGTTCGCAGCCGGTTATGCCGAAGTGGTCAAGTATGGCCTCATCGACGACCCCGAATTCTTCGAATGGCTCGAAGCCAACCGCGTCGAGATCTTCGCCGGCGGCCCGGCCCGTGGCGAGGCCATTGCCCGCTGCTGCGCGCACAAGGCGCGGGTGGTGATCGAGGATGAAAAGGAAATCGGGGTCCGGGCGCTGCTCAATCTTGGCCACACCTTTGGACATGCCCTCGAAAAGGATACCGGCTATTCCGACCGGCTGCTGCATGGCGAAGGCGTTGCCATCGGCA
>CBFGPB010000242.1:0-4463 GCA_965650545.1 uncultured Devosia sp.
CCCAGATGCACGGCATTGCCCTGGCCGTCGCCGAGCACTTGCACCTCGATATGGCGCGGCTTGCCGAGGTATTTTTCCATATAGACCGAGTCATTGCCGAAGGCGGCCTTGGCCTCGGTGCGGGCGGTGGACCAGGCTTCGAGCAGGTCCTTTTCGGTCTTGGCGACCTTCATGCCGCGACCGCCGCCGCCGGCAGTGGCCTTGATCAGCACGGGATAGCCGATGGCCTTGGCGGTGGTCTTGGCGTCTTCCTCGGTCTCGACGGCGCCGTCGGAGCCGGGGACCACGGGGATGCCCAGTTCAACGGCGGTCTTCTTGGCCGTGATCTTGTCGCCCATGATCTCGATATGGTGGGCGGATGGGCCGATGAAGGTGACGTTATGTTCCGTCAGGATCTTGGCGAAACGTGCATTCTCAGAGAGGAAGCCATAGCCCGGATGCACGGCGTCGGCGCCGGTGATCTCGCAGGCCGCCATGATGGACGGGATATTGAGATAGCTGTCCTTGGCGGCATTGGGGCCGATGCAGACGCTTTCGTCTGCCAGGCGCACGTGCATGGCATTGGCGTCGGCCGTGGAATGGACTGCCACGGTGGCAATGCCCATTTCCTTGCAGGCGCGCAGGATGCGCAGGGCGATTTCGCCGCGATTGGCGATAAGAACCTTCTGGAACATGGTCGCCCCCTTACTCGATGACGACGAGCGGCTCGCCATATTCGACCGGCTGGGCGTCTTCCACCAGAATGCGGGTGACGGTGCCCGAGCGATGCGCCGGAATCTGGTTCATGGTCTTCATCGCCTCAATGATGAGGACGGTCTGACCTTCAGAGACCTTGGTGCCAACATCGGCGAAAGCCGGCTTGCCCGGTTCGGGAGAGCGATAGGCCGTGCCGACCATCGGGGAAGTCAGGGTGCCGGGATTGGACGCGAGGTCTTCGGTCTTGGCAGGAGCGGCGGCCGGAACGGAGCCGGCCGGGGCGCTCGGCGCGGCAGCGGGTGCTGCGTGCGCAACCGGCGGCGCCATGTACTGCATCGGCGCGGGCGCATAGGCAGGCGCCTCGACAGGATAGGATCGCGTCACGCGGACACGCAGGTCTTCCTGCTCGATTTCGATCTCGGCCAGGTTTTCCTTGTTCAGCAATTCAGCAATGGCGCGGATCAGGTCCTGATCCACTGATGACTTGGTCATTCTGTCGGTCTCCCGGCTTCTCGCGTCGAAGCGTTATTTGAGTTTTTCGGCCAAGGCCATGAGGGCCAGTTTATATCCAAGCGAGCCAAAGCCGCAAATGACACCGAAAGCGACCGAGGACACATAGGAATGGTGCCGGAACGCTTCGCGCTGATGGATATTGGTGAGGTGTACTTCAGCCACCGGCAAAGCCACGGCCCGCAGGGCATCGTGGATGGCAACCGATGTATGGGAATAGGCGGCGGGATTGATCAGGATGCCGTCGGCTGTCCTGCGTGCATCCTGGATCCAGGTGACCAGCTCGCCCTCGTGGTTGGACTGGCGGAAGTCAAGGCTCAGGCCCAGCTCGTCGGCCGTGGCCTTGCACAGCGCTTCGACATCCTTGAGCGTTTCGGAACCATAGGTACCCGGCTCGCGGGTACCGAGCAGGTTGAGGTTCGGGCCGTTAAGGACGAGAACGCGTTTGGTCATGATCCATGCCTTGTGCACCGGCCCTTCCGGCCGGCGCAAGGGCGGTTACACGAAATGCACTGAAAAGGCTAGGGCGTAGGACAACGGGCGTTCGCCTTGCTCTCCGCCTTTATGAACACTGGCTCTTGCCACAGGCGCGCATGTCGGCAATGCGGGCCCGCAACTCGTCCACCCCGATGGCACCGGGAATGATCTCGTTACCGATGATGTAGGTCGGCGTGCCAGTAATGCCCAGCGCCTGGGCGATTTCATAAGACGACTGAATGGTTTGGGCCACGCTGTCCGAACCCATCTGCAGTTCGAGTTCCACTGGGGAAAGGCCAAGGTCCTGTGCCGCGGCGAGGGCCACGGACTTGTCGACCTTGCCGCGGCTGGTGAACAGCGCCTGGTGGAAGTCCCAGTACTCGGCATCGCTCTGGCCGACGAGCACGCCAATCCGGGCAGCGTCGATGGATTCGTTGGACAGGATGGGGAATTCCTTGAGCACGATCCTGAGATTGGGGTCTTCGGCGAGCAGTGCGGCCATATCGGGCAGTGCCGCACGGCAGTATCCGCAATTGTAGTCGAAGAACTCCACAAGCGTGACATCACCCTCGGGATTGCCAAGAACCACCTGATCCGGCGCATTGAAGATCTTGTCCTGCATGGTCGCCATTGCGGCAGTCGTGCGTTCGGTCTCCTCGCTGCGCAGCGTCTCTTCGAGTGCAGTCGACATGCGCTGGAGGAGCTTGGGGTCGCTGAGCAGGTATTGCTCGATCATCGGATTGAGCACGGCCGGGTCGATGGTCGCCTGTTCTGCCGGCTCTGCTGCGGGAGCAGCGGCCTCGAGGGCCGCCTGCTCGGCCAGAACCTCCTCCACGATGGCACGAACGGCAACCGTATCGGTCTGTGCCTGAGGCTGGTTCACGACGGCGTAGCCCAGGGCGCCGGCAAGGAGGCCCGCAACAGCGGCCAGAACAATGGAAAGGCGATTCATCTTGGCTCCAGGCGAGTCGATATCGGGCTTGTCTAGCAGACCTTGCGACAAGTTTGGCAGCGTGTCGTTGGCAGCCCGTTTACGGCGGCTTCAATTGTTGTTGAGAACGGGGGCGCTTCGGGTTACGCCCGAGCAACTGCGGAGCTTGCATGACCACTTCTGCCGACGGGCTGATGCCCTTTTACGCAATGGATATCCTGAAGCGCGCCAAGGCTCTGGAGGCGCAGGGACGGACGGTCTGTCACCTGGAAGTCGGTGAGCCTGGGGCGCCCCCGGCGCCGCGCGTCATTGAGGCCGTCGCAAGGGCGCTGCCGGAGCCGCAGGGCTATACCAATGCCAAGGGGCTCGCCGAATTGCGGGAGGGCCTGGCCCGCTATTATGAACGCCAGCATGGCGTCGCCGTCGATCCGGAGCTGATCATGGCCACCATGGGGTCGTCGGCCGGGTTCATCCTGGCTTTCCACACGGCCTTCAAGCCGGGTGCGCGCATCGCCATCACCAGACCTGGTTATCCGGCCTATGTGAATACGTTGCTGGGACTGGGATTTGGCATCGCCGAAATCCCGGTGACGGCTTCCAATGACTGGCGGCTGACGGGAGCCCAGATCGAGACTGCTCACGCGCGGCAACCTTTCGATGGGCTACTCTTTGCCAGCCCCGCCAACCCAACCGGGGCGGCGGTGAACCGGGAGCAGTTGGCCGACATCGTCAACACCTGCGCGCGACTGGGCGTGACCTTGATTTCAGACGAAATCTATCATGGCCTCGACTATGCCGGTCCGTCGGTCAGCGCACTGGAGCTCTCGCAGGACGCCATCATCATCAACAGTTTTTCCAAATACTACTGCATGACGGGGTGGCGGATCGGCTGGATGGTGCTGCCGGAGAGCCTGATCCGGCGGGCGGAAATCCTGCAGCAGAACCTCTTCATCTCGGCGCCGACGCTGAGCCAGATCGCGGCCACGGTGGCGCTGGGCGAGCGCGATTATGCCGAGGAGCAGAAGGCTGCCTATGGGCGGAACCGGCTGTTGCTGGGGCAGGGGCTGCGCGAGATCGGCTTTGATTTCCCCCATGAAGGTGACGGCGCCTTCTATGCCTATGCCGGGATCGGGAAATTCTCCAATGATGCGATGGACTTCTGCCTCAGGATGCTGGACGCGGCCGGCGTCGCCGCAACGCCGGGTATCGACTTCGACCGTGTCGATGGCAATGGCTTTGTCCGCTTCAGCTATGCCGGAACCCGCCAGACGATTGAAGATGCGCTGGAACGGATGCGGCGTTTCGTGACGGCGGGGGCGTAGCTTGATCCCTACACTGGAAACAGACCGACTGGTCCTGAGGCCGCCTGTGATGGCGGACTATCCCGCCTATGCGGATTTCATGGCATCGGACCGGTCCCGAATGATGGGCGGACCACACCGGGGCTGGGCGGCGTGGGGTCTGTTCTCCAGCGATGTCGCCATGTGGGAACTCTATGGCCACGGAGCGCTGATGATCGATCGCAAGGACGACGGAGCCTGTGTCGGCCAGGTGGGCATCAATCACGGGCCGATGTTTCCCGAGAAGGAACTGGGCTGGATGCTCTATGAGGGGTTTGAGGGCAAGGGTTATGCCACCGAAGCCGGCGCCGCCCTGCGCGACTGGGCTTTCGATGTGCTCAAGCTCGAAACGCTGGTCAGCTATTTCGACCCGCACAACGCCAAGTCCATGGCCGTATCCGCGCGTCTGGGCGGGGTGCGGGACAACAAGGCCAGGCCGCAGGATGAAGGGGACGTTGTGTTCCGGTATTTTGCGAAAGGGTAGAACCCCCAAGCCTGGTCCTTCTCAC
>CBFGPB010000243.1:0-4417 GCA_965650545.1 uncultured Devosia sp.
GCACGGGTAGGTGGCAGAGCGGTTGATTGCTCCGGTCTTGAAAACCGGCGAAGGTGCAAGCCTTCCGGGGGTTCGAATCCCTCCCTACCCGCCACCCTCGGGTGGCCGTTGCGATCCCAGAGGAAGACTGCATGAGCCGCAAGGAATTCGACGCTTCGCGCATGCGGCGCATGAAACGGGTGGCGGGGCGGCATGGCCTGACCATTCTGACGGCCGAGAAAATCAAGGTGCTGGGACAGGCCGGCGGGCACCAGGTGCGCGACGACGAGACGTTCAAGATCGTCTATGGCGATGTGCCAAAGCCGTTTTCAGCATCGCTGGACGATATCGAGGCCTGGCTCGACGGGTTGGAAGCAGAATCGGACTGAAGGTCCGGACCTTGCGCAACCTGTTGCACGACCAGCCGTTTCCATTCCGTACGACGATTTCATGAAAGCGGGCGTAGCGTAAGCGAGACTGACCTGACCGGCAAGTCGCGTTCTATCCCTCTCCAGCCATAATCCGTTATTCAAGCGGTAATGGAATCGACGCACACTGATAATCGTAGGCTCGTCTGGAGCCAGTCTGGTTCCAGACTAATGTGGTTGCGGGCTTCTGCGGAAACCCTTCCTACTTCCGCATCCCGCTTCAGTGTGGAGGCGCGTTACTCATGTTCACCTTGATCAACGCCGACGCCGACGAAGACGACGCCGAAATCACCGACCCCCAGGAAATCGCGGAACTGTTTGCGGCTATAGCCGCCGTGGCCATCGAGGCCATTGGTGCAGGCCAGGCCCGCACCTTGTTCGAGGCGGTGGTTGAACAGGAGGGGCGCGACCCAAACTGAGTGCAAACACTTCCAGCCTTTGATTTTTCAGCTGCATAGCGGCTCTTCCCGACGTTCCGGGGGTCTTGTGACTTGACGGAACGCGGTCCGATCTGAAGGACTGCGTTCCAGACAGCAGAGGGAACCCGATCAGCATGAGCGAAAGGGAAAACGCCGCACCGCTTCGTCCCGATATCGTCCCACTGGGCGATCAGGCGCTACTTGTGCGGTTCGGCTCCAGCCTCGACGATGCTGCAAACCTCGCAGCATTGGGCCTGGGCGCGAAGCTGACAGATGACCCGATCCGGGGAGTGTTGGAGATCGTGCCGAGCCTGATCTCGGTGCTGCTGCGGTACGATCCGGATGAGATCGGAGCAACTCGCCTCGCTGGCGAAATCGGACTGCGGCTTGGTTATGCCGAGGTGCTGGGGCCGGCGGAGATTCACGATATATCCGTCCAATTCGATGGGCCGGACCTCGCGGAGGTTGCGGGGGCGCTGAATCTGGACGTGGATGCCTTCGTTGCGGCACACAATGCAGAGCCGTTGCGCGTGTTGACGACCGGCTTCGCGCCCGGCTTCGTCTATTGTGGATTTCATCCCGAAGCGCTGATCTTGCCTCGGCGTACGATCGTGCGGCCACTCGTGCCAGCGGGCAGCGTGCTGTTTGCCGCCGGGCAAACGGCGATCGCGGCGACAGAAATCCCAACTGGGTGGCATGTCATCGGTCGAACTGAGTTTCGCAATTTCGTGCCCGAGAACGACCCACCGACGCTGTTGCGGGCCGGAGACCTGATCCGGTTCAGGGCGGCGCCATGAGGGCCAGGCTGAGGATTGTGCGGGCAGGGCCGCTGACGACCATCCAGGACGAAGGCCGTGAGGGTTTTCTGGCGCACGGCATCAGTGCCTCGGGGCCGATGGACAGGGGGAGCCATCGTCGGGCCGGGTTGCTGGCGGGCGCGAGCGGGGAAGCGGGAATCGAGATTACCCGCGCCGGACTGGACCTGTTGGTGGAGGACGGCGACCTGCGGGTCGGCTGGGCTGGTGGCGAATTCGCGCTGGCGATCAACGGCAAAGGCGAAGAGTGGCCGGGCGGCGGCATCGTGAGGGGCGGTGACCTGGTGTCAATTACGCCGGGGCCCTCCGGCAATTATGGCTATCTTCGTTTTGGACCGCAGCTGGATCTGCCAGCGGTGATGGGAAGCCTGTCCACGAGCACGCGCGCACGGCTGGGAGGCGTCGATGGCAGGGCGCTGGCCGCGGGCGATGTGCTCCACCTTTCGGGACAGGGACGCGCACCAGAGACGGCTGGCAATGGCCAGGGCGTGAAGGGCCCGATCCGTTTTGTCTGGGGTATTCATGCCGGGCATTTTGCCCGATCCGTGCACGAAGGGTTCGTGAGCCACACCTTCAGGATCACCCCGATGATGGATCGCATGGGGGTTCGGCTGGCGGATGAAGGCAAGGTGTTTTCGGGAGCGAGCATACTGTCGCTGGTGTCCGACCCCATTTTGCCGGGCGATATCCAGATCCTGGGGGACGGCACGCCAATCGTCCTGATGCGCGATCATCAACCCACGGGCGGCTATCCGCGCATCGGGACTGTGATATCGGCAGACCTCGACAGATTTGCGCAGATGCGGCCAGGAGAAGCGGTTGCCTTTGCGCCCGTTAGCGTGGAGCATGCGCAGCGCTTGTTGCGGAGCAGCCGACCATGACCAGTATCGACCTCAACGCCGATCTGGGCGAGGGGATGGGGACCGACGACGACCTGCTGGCCATCGTGTCCAGCGCATCGATTGCCTGTGGCGGGCATGCCGGGGACGCGGCGACCATCCGGCGAATCCTCAAGATCTGCAAGGCGCGCGGTGTGCGGGCGGGGGCGCATCCGGGATACAACGACCCCAAGCGGTTCGGTCGCTTCCGGCTGGTCATGCCGCTCGAGCAACTGCTTGGACAAATTCGCAGCCAGTTGTTCCTGGTGCGGCACATTGCCGATGAGGTCGAAGTGCCCCTCGAATATGTGAAGCTGCATGGGGCGCTGGCCAATCAGACCGCGGAAGAGCTGGCCTTTGCAGTGGGCATTTTCGGCTCGATCCAGGCAATGGACCCCAGTATGGCAGTGCTGGCACTGGACAATAGCCAGCAGGTGCGGGCGGCAAAGGCGGTGGGTCTTCCGCTGATACGGGAGGCTTACGCGGACCGCGCCTATACGCCCCAAGGGTTGCTGGTGGCGCGGAGCGAGGAGGGGGCTGTGATTCACGACCCGGAGGCGGTGATTGAGCGCTGCCTGCGCCTGGCCAAGGACGGCGAGATTGTCGCGGTTGACGGGACGGTGATCAAATCCGCAGCGCGGTCGATTTGCCTTCACGGCGATACGCCTGGGGCGGTGGACTTGGCGCGCGAGGTGCGTCAGGCTTTGGAAGGGGAAGGGATTGCGATAGCGCCGGCGGAGCCGGAAAGGGACGTACCCTGGGACCTTTGAAGGGGGAGAGGTGAAATCGGCGACATGCCTTGATTTCAAAGGACCCAGGGTAGCTCGTTCGGCCGATGGGGCCGGATTACTAGATCGCCAAGTATTCGTGGCGCAGTTCGGCGTTGTCCAGAACCTCCTTGGCCGTGCCTGCGAAGGCGACTTCACCCGTGTCGAGAATGACGGCGCGATCAGCAAGCTTGAGCGCGGCCACAGCATTCTGCTCGACTATGATGGTGGTGATGCCAAGCGGCTTGATGGAGTGCAATATTCGCTCAATCTCGTGCACGATAACCGGTGCCAGGCCTTCATAGGGCTCGTCGAGCAGCAGGAGCTTCAAGTCGCGGGCCAGAGCGCGAGCAATGGCGAGCATCTGCTGTTCGCCGCCAGAGAGGGTGACGCCTTCCTGCTTGCGGCGTTCGGCAAGGCGCGGGAAGCTCTCGTAGATCTGCTCGAGGCTCCAGCCATTGCCGGGCGCGACCTTGGCGAGGGTCAGGTTTTCTTCCACGGTCAGGCCCTGAATGATGCGGCGATCCTCGGGCACGAGCTGGATGCCGGCGCGGGCCGCTTCGAAGCTCTTCATCTTGTGGACCGGTTCGCCATCGAGCCAGATTTCGCCGTGGCGCATCTGGGGATTGTCGACCCGCGCGATGGTGCGCAGGGTCGAGGTCTTGCCCGCGCCGTTGCGGCCCAGCAGGGCCAGGATTTCGCCCTTGCGGATGTCGAGCGACACGCCCTGCACAATGTAACTCTCGCCATAGTAGGCGTGCATGTCGCGGACCGAGAAGAAGGGCCGCGTTGTTTCGATTGAAGCGGCATGGCCGCCGACGACGACATCGGTTTGCATGGCTACTGCGCTCATCAATGAGTTCCCCCGAGATAGGCTTCCTGAACCTTGGGATTGCCGCGCACTTCATCCGGGGTGCCATCGGCGATGATGCGACCCTGGGCGAGCACGGAAATCTTGTCGGCAAGCGAGAACACCACGTGCATGTCATGCTCGATGATGACCTTGGTCATGCCGCGTTCCTTGATCTTCTTGAGCAGTTCGATCGTGGTATTGGTGTCGTGACGGCTCATGCCGGCCGTTGGCTCGTCCAGCAGGAGCAGGCGCGGATGCTGGATCAGGCACATGGCCAG
>CBFGPB010000244.1:0-4402 GCA_965650545.1 uncultured Devosia sp.
GCGGCATGGTCCACCCCAATGTCATCCGCAATGCCGGGCTCGACCCCGACGTCTATCAGGGCTTTGCCTGGGGCATCGGCATCGACCGCATCGCCATGCTGAAATACGGCATGCCCGATCTTCGCGCCTTCTTCGACGCCGACCAGCGTTGGCTGGACCATTACGGCTTCCGCCCGCTCGACCTGCCGACCCTGTTCGGGGGGCTGAGCAGCTGACCATGGACGCTTACCTGCGCGTCACCAAAAGTTCGGATTGGCCTGCCGCCTATGGCGGCGTGGACGGCCTCATCGCGACCATTGCCCAAAGTTTATCGGAAGTCATGGCAGCCGAAATACCCGAACCGGGCGACATATGGGACAAAGACGGGTGGCGCACAGTGTTTGTCAGCGACACCAACGCTCGCCCTGAGCAGGATTCCAGACTGTTGGGCTGGGACGCGGCATGGCTGGACCGATCCGGGGGCGTCTATTCCCTCATTGTTCACTATCTCCTGAACAACCGTCCTGCGGGTCGGCAGAATTTTGAGCTCAACCAACATCTGCTCCTTACCAGCCAGCATGACGCGCACCGGCTGATCGAGGATTGGGCGAACTGGCGGCCGGACAAGCCAGGCTCAAAAGAAACTTTCGAATCTGATGATCAAATCCGGACGCTGGCGGTTTATGATTTGCGAGAGAGTGAACCGTGACTCTCCCGCCCCAAAATGCCGCCGCCATCCGCTTCAGCTTCGGGGATTCCCCGGAGCTGGCTGACTGTCTGCTCGCGCTGGTGCTGGCGGGCAAGAAGACGGCCACCTGCGGTGCGCTACGCGATATCGGAGCCAAAGAGCCCATGCCGGAAGTCGGCCGCCGCGACGTGGTGCTCAATGGTGCAGGCGAAGAGGCCTGCGTCATCGAAACCACCTCGGTCGAAACAAAACGCTTCGACGATATCGACCCCTCTTTCACCGATCTTGAAGGCGAAGGCCCCTATGCCGAATGGCGCGCGGGGCATGAAGCCTATTTTGCCCGCAATGGCGGTTTTTCGCCCGACATGGAGATTGTCTGCGAAACCTTCCGGCTGGTGACGGTGCTGCCCGCCGGACGGGACCTTTATGCCAAGGTTGCGCGCCCGATCTTCATCGTCACCGATATCGAGAGCGACGGGCCGACCCCGCTGCACAATTCCATGCTGAGCTTTGCCTCGGTGGCCGTCGAGGCCGATGGCACGCGCCATGGTGAGTTCGAGGCGGTGCTGACGCCGCGGGCCGATCGCACCACCAACGAGACGACCATGGCCTGGTGGGCGACCCAGCCCGAAGCTTGGGCGGCAGCGACGACAAATGCCGAAGATCCGGCCGTGGTCATGCCGCGCTTTGCCGACTGGGTGGAGAGCCTCCCCGGCCCAAAAGTCTTCGTGGCCGCGCCGATGATCTTCGATGGTCTCTGGATGGACCATTATCTGGACGAATATGCCGGTACCCGCGCCCTCTCCGGTCCCTTCAAGGGCCGCCAGATTTTTCGTGGTGGCGGCATCTGCCTTTACACCATGGCCGGGGCACTTCGTGGCGCGCCCTATCTCGATTGGGGCATGAGCAAGCTGCCGGCCGAATTTTATGGCCATGTGCCCCACACCCATAAGGCGATCGACGACGCCCGCGGCTTTGCCAATGTGCTCGTCGAACTTTTGAAACTTTCCTCCGCTTTGCCGCCCATTACCGGCAGCAAGAGTGACTTCCGCTAAAGGCCCAAAAAGATGAAATTCACGCTCGACTGGCTCAAGGAACACCTTGAAACCACCGCCTCGGCCGAGGAAATCGGCAAGGCCCTGACCATGATCGGCCTCGAGGTGGAAGGCATTGCAAGCCAGGGCAAGGCGCTCGAAGCCTTTGTCACCGCCCATGTGGTCTCGGCCGAACAGCATCCCAATGCCGACAAGCTGCGCGTCTGCAAGGTGGACGCGGGCACCGGCGAACTCATCGACGTCGTCTGCGGCGCCCCCAATGCCCGCACCGGATTGAAATCCGTCTTCGCCTTCCCCGGCACCTATATTCCGGGCAAGGACATGACCATCGGCAAGGGCAATATCCGCGGCCAGGTCTCGAACGGCATGCTCTGCTCCAATGCCGAGCTGGAATTGTCCGAGGACCATGACGGCATTATCGAGCTGCCCGCCGACGCGCCCATCGGGGTGAAATATGTCGACTATGCCGGCATCAATGGCGTGGTCTTCGACATTTCCATCACCCCCAATCGCGGCGACGCGACCGGCGTCTATGGCGTGGCGCGCGATCTCGCCGCCTTTGGCCTCGGCACGCTGAAAAAGACCGATTTCTCGCCGGTGCCCTCCACCGGCAAGAGCCCGATTGCCCCCCTGCCGCACCAGTTTTCGGCGGACGAGCCCAAAGCCATCCGCAAATTCGCGGGGCGCTATCTGAAGGGCATCAAAAACGGTCCCTCCCCCGCCTGGCTGCAGCAACGCCTGCGTGCGGTCGGTTTGCGACCGATCAATACCGTCGTCGACATCACCAATCTGGTCTCATTGGGCTGGGGCCGGCCCCTTCATGCCTATGACGCCGACAAGGTCGAAGGGCAGATGGTGCTGCGCAATGCGCGCAACGAAGACTTCGATGCGCTGGACAACAAGATCTATACGCTCGACGACACCATGACCGTCATCGCCGATGACAAGGGTCCGCTCTGCCTCGGCGGCATCATGGGCGGCATCCGCTCGGGCGTGACCGACGAGACCACCAATGTCTTCATGGAATGCGCGAGCTGGGACCCCGATCTCATCGCCCAGTCCGGCCGCAAAACCGGTATTGTCTCCGACGCGCGCTATCGCCTTGAACGCTCTGTCGATCCGGCCCTGACCGAACCGGGCATGGAACTGGCGACGCGCCTCGTGCTCGAATTGTGCGGTGGCGAGGCCATGGAGCCGGCCATTTCGGGCGAGGACGTCTTCCCCAACACGGTCGTTGAATTCCCGCTGTCCGAGGTCAAGCGCCTGACGGGGCTCGAGGTTTCCGCAGACCGCATTGCCGACATTCTGTCCCGGCTTGGCTTTGCCATGGAGGGCACCGGCCCGGTCCGGCAGGTCAGGGTGCCCAGCTGGCGCCCTGACGTGACCCAGAAGGCGGACCTGGTGGAAGAGGTCATGCGCATGGTGGGCGTCGACAATGTACCCAAGGAGCCGTTGCCGCGCCTCAACCATGTCGCCCCGCTGATGCTGACCACCATCCAGAACCGCCGCCGCATCGCCCGCCGGGCACTGGCGGCCCGCGGTCTCGACGAGGCCGTCACCTGGAGCTTCATCAGCCATGACGACGCCACTCGCTTCGGCGGCGGCACCGAAGACCGGCAATTGGCCAATGCCATCGCCTCGGACATGACCGACATGCGTCCCTCGCTGCTGCCGGGCCTGATTGCCGGCGCCCGCCGCAATGCCAATCGCGGCTTTGCCGACGTGGCGCTGTTCGAGGTCGGGCAGATCTTCCTGTCGGACCAGCCTGAGGGCCAGCACACCTATGCTTCGGGCGTGCGCACCGGCACGGCCACGCTCAATGGCGCCGGCCGCCACTGGTCGGGCAAGGCCCAGGCCGTTACCGTCTGGGATGCCAAGGCCGATCTCGCCGCCGTTCTCGACGCGCTGGGTGTCGATATCGAAAAGGTGCAGGTCGTGCCCGAACCGGCTGACTGGAGCCATCCAGGCCGCGGCGGTCGCGTGGCGCTCGGGCCCAAGATTACCCTCGGTTGGTTCGGGGAATTGCATCCGGCCTTGGCCGCCGAACTCGACATTGACGGCCCCGTCGCCGCTTTCGAGATCGATCTCGATGCCCTGCCCGAGCCGCGCAAGAAGGCCACCCGCACCAAGCCGGCCATCGAGCTATCGCAGTTCCAGCCCGTGTCGCGCGATTTCGCCTTCGTCATGGATCGCGGCGTTTCGGCGTCCTCCATCCTCAAGGCCGCCCGCGGGGCCGACAAGGGCCTCATCAAGGACGTTGGCATTTTCGACGTCTTCGAGGGCGCCCATGTCGGCGAGGGCAAGAAGTCGGTCGCCATCGAGGTCACCCTGCAGCCCAAGGACCGCACGCTGACCGACGAGGAAATCGACAAGGTTTCGGCGGCTGTCGTGGCGGCGGTGACCAAGACCACGGGCGGGGAACTGCGGAAGTAGCGGCTCCTGCTATCCCCTCTCCCCTTGAGGGAGAGGGACAGATTTTCTGCGTTCAGCAGAAAATCAGGGTGAGGGGTTCTCACCGCGCATGTGGAGCGGGTGGCCAGATCGCCTACCCCTCATCCGCCCTTCGGGCACCTTCTCCCTCAAGGGGAGAAGGCGATGAACACTAGGCCTGTTCCGGATACAATAATGTCCCGCACCGACGCCATCCTCGCCCGCCTGAGCAGACTGCACCCCAAGCTGA
>CBFGPB010000245.1:0-4397 GCA_965650545.1 uncultured Devosia sp.
GCCGAAAAGTTCGGCGGCGTCGATGTGACGCCCGAAGTCTTCGAAGCCATGGTCGAGTTTGTCGGCACTCATCTCAGGCAGTTCCGCGGCCGCGAAAAACTCCGGCAAATGATCGGCACCCATCCGGTTCATCTGATCGGCACGTCCGGTACGGTCACGACCCTGGCGGGCCTGCATCTCGGGCTCGAGCGTTACGAGCGGCAAAAGGTCGACGGTCTCTGGATGCGGCGCGAGCAGGTGGACGAAACCATGCGGGCTTTGCTCGGCATGCCCTTCGAGCGCCGCGTCGCCCATCCCTGCATCGGCAAGGACCGTGCCGACCTGGTCCTGCCCGGCTGCGCCATTTTCGAAGCCATCCGCCGCGAATGGCCTACCGAGCGCGTCCGCGTGGCGGACCGGGGCTTGCGCGAAGGCATCCTGATCTCGCTAATGGACGCCGATCGCACCCACGCTCGCCCCAACCGTTACCCAAGGAGACAGGGCAATGGCCAATAACAAGGCTCTCGGGACGGGCGGCCGCAAGTCCGACAAGGATCTCAAGATCCGCGTCAAGACCGCCAAGGGCCGCAAGGTCGCTTCGACCAAGTGGCTCGAGCGCCAGCTCAACGATCCTTATGTGGCGCGCGCCCGCGCCGAAGGCTATCGCTCGCGCGCCGCCTTCAAGATCAAGGAAATGAACGAGAAGCAGAAGTTCTTCAAGCGCGGCAGCCGGGTCGTCGACCTGGGCGCGGCGCCGGGAGGCTGGTCGCAGGTGGCCGCTGCCGCCGTCGGCTCCACCGATGCCAATCCGCTGGTCGTGGGTATCGATTATCTCGACATGGACCCCATTCCGGGCGTCATCCTGTTCAAGAAGGATTTCACCGAGGACGACGCGCCGGCTTTGCTGATCGAGGCCTTGGGCGGCCACAAGGCCGATGTGGTGATGAGCGACATGGCCTGGCCCACAACGGGCCACCGCGCCACCGATCACCTGCGCATCGTCCACCTCATCGAAATTGCTGCCGATTTCGCTATCCAGGTGCTGGCGCCCGGCGGCTCCTTCGTCGCCAAGGTGTTCCAGGGTGGCACCGAGCATGAGCTCTTGCACATGCTCAAGCGCCATTTCACCACCACCTTTCACATCAAGCCGCCCTCGAGCCGCAAGGATTCGGCCGAGGCTTACCTGGTAGCCAAGGGGTTCAAGCCGCGGGCTGAGGCGGAAGACGACCAGGCGAAGGACTAGGCGCCCATTCCTCGCAAGGGCGACCGCCGGTCAATGCACATGCGGTCCGCCGAGCAACCGATGCCCGGCATTGCGCGGTAGCGTGAGGAAGAGCAGGGTTCCGACGGCGCCCACCGCCGCCACCACATAGAATGCGATGTGGAAGTCGACGAGCGCCAGTTCCTCGCCGCCCCGCAGGCGATGCGCCAGTTCCAGGGTGCCGCCGCCCAGGGCGACGCCCATGGCGAACATCAGCTGGCCCCAGACCTGGCTCATCACATTGGCCTGGCCGGCATCCTTGTCCTCGATATCGGCGAAGGTGAAGGCGTTCTGCCCGGTCCAGAAGGTCGATTGCCAGAAGCCCGTAAAAACTAGGATTCCAAGGATGAGCGGAATGGGCGTGGTCGGGTCGTAGAACCCCATCACCAGGATGCCCGCCGAACCGATGGCGGTGGAGATCACCAGCGGATACTTGAAGCCCCAATGGGCAAAGATCCAGTTGGCAACGAACTTGGCCACCAGCGCCCCGATGGCGGCCGAGAAGGTCACCATACCGCTTTCGAACGGCGTGAGGCCGAAGCTCAACTGCAGCATCAGCGGAAACAGGAACGGCGTCGCGCCCTGGCCCAGCCGGAAGAACGTCCCGGCAACGATGTTGATGCGGAAGGTCGGCACCCGCAGCAGCCTGAGGTCGAGCAGTGGATACTCGGTCGCCAGCGCGTGGCGCGTATAGAAATAGCCCAGGCCCATGCCGACAACCGCCGCCACGACACCAATGATCGGGGGCAGGGCGGGCAGGCTCACCACCGAGCAGCCGAAGGCAAAGAGGGCAAAGGCCAGCCCGGCCAGGACGAAACCCTTGCCGTCGATATCACGCGGCCGGTTGCGCGTGTCGTTGGGCAGCACGAAGCCGACCAGCGCAATACCCAGGAGGCCGATGGGCACATTGATGATGAAGATCCAGTGCCACGAAAAATAGGTGGTGAGGAACCCCCCGAAGGGCGGCCCGACAATCGGGCCGATCAGGGCGGGAATGGTGAGCCATGCCATGGCGTCGACCAGTTGGTGCCGCGGCGTCATCCGCACCAGCACCAGCCGCGCCACCGGTCCCATCATGGCCCCGCCCATGCCCTGGACGAAGCGCGCGCCCACGAACTGCGCCAGCGAACTCGAAAAGGCGCAGGCGATCGAACCGATCATGAAGACCAGCATCGCGACCCGGAACACCCGCCGCGCCCCGAACCGGTCCGCCATCCAGCTCGAAATCGGGATGAAGATGGCCAGCGCCACGAGATAGGCCGTGAGCGCCAGTTTCAGCGAGATCGGGTCCGTGCCGATATCCTCGGCAATGGCGGCGAGCGACGTGGCGATAACCGTCGAGTCCATGTTTTCCATGAACAGGGCGGTGGCGAGGATCAGGGGCGTGGCGCGGGACAATCTCTATTGGACCCGAAAAGGGCCGCTTACTCCTTGTCGATGGCCTTGTGGCCGGAAACATTGCTGCCCGCATCGTGCGGCAGGCGGAAATAGACGAGGCCCGCCAGCGCGCTGAGCCCGCCAACGGTGAAAAAGGCAATCTGGAAATTGAGCAAGGTCAGGTGCCCGCCGCTGAGGACACTGGTCAGTTCGAGGATGGCGCCGGCAACCGCCACGCCGAAAGCCACCGACAATTGTTGTCCCACCGCGACGATGGCGGTGGCCTGGCTCGCTTCCTCGTCGGAAATGTCGGCATAGCCGATGGCATTGGTCCCGGTGAAGAAGATCGAGCGCAGCACGCCACCCGCCAGCAACACCGCCATCATCACCGTCACCGGAGTATCGACCGTGAAGAGGCCCTGCGCCGCAATCAATATGCCGCCGAACACCGCGGCCAGGCCAAGCACGCGGGGGAAGCCGAAACGCACGAAGACCCGTTCGGCGATGAACTTGCTCATGATGGCACCGATCGCCGAAATGAAGGTGATGGCGCCCGACTGGAACGGGTTGAGCCCGAAAGCCAGCTGCAGCATCAGCGGCAAGAGGAAGGGCATGGCCCCCACACCGACACGGAACAGCGATCCGCCGGTGATCGACGCGCGGAACAGCGGGTGCCGGAGGAGCTTGGGATCGAGCAGCGGGTATTCGGTCTTGCGCGCGTGCAGCAGGTAGAGCAGGGCGGCCGTCACCCCGATGGCCAGCGTCATATAGCCATAGATGATCGGCAGCGCCGGCAGGCTGATCACCGAGAGGCCGAATACCGTCCCGGCAAAGGCCACCGCAGCAATGAAGAAACCGACGATATCGATGGGGCGCGGCGTCCGCTCGTCCGGCACCTTGAGATAGATGCCCGAGAACACGATGCCGGCTATGCCGATGGGGATGTTGATCCAGAAGATCCAGTGCCAGCTCAGATAGGTTGTCAGGAAACCGCCGATCAGCGGTCCTGTCACCGGGGCGATGAGCGCCGGAATAGTCAGCCAGGCCATGGCCGATACCAGCTCATTGCGCGGCGTCGTGCGCACCAGCAGCAGGCGCCCCACCGGCGTCATCATCGAAGACCCGATGCCCTGGAAAAAGCGCGAGGCGACAAAGGTTTCCAGTGAATAGGAGAAGGAGCAGGCGAGCGAGCCGAGCATGAACACGAAGATCGCCAGCCGGAAGATGTTCTTGGCCCCGAACCGGTCTGCCATCCAGCCGCTGATCGGAATGAAGATGGCCAGCGCCACGAAATAGGCCGTCAGCGCCAGCTTGAGCGCAATCGGATCGGACCCGATATCGGCCGCGATGGCCGGCAGCGATGTGGCGATGACGGTCGAGTCCATCTGTTCCATGAACAGGGCGACCGCCAGGATGAGCGGAGTAACGCGGATCAAGACAGGGAACCGGGGTGAGTCGGCTGGAGGTCGCGATTGCGACGCCGCCACTATGGGCCGATGCTCGCCCTCCGCCTAGCCCCCAAAGCATAAAACTATGGGCGTACACGAAATCCGTGTCTCCTCCTTGCGTGGACAGGTGCGCCCGAATGCGTCAAGCATGACGCACGTTTCAGGCTACAGCGTCCCCGGTATCCATGCCTTCTCCGAACCTGGTACTTCTGTTGCGTCTTGGCGGCGCCATTCTGGCGTCTGCGGTCTTCGGCCTCGTCGCGGCCGCCGCCTTCCCCCCATGGAATTTCTGGGTTGCCTTCGGCCTCGGCTTCCTGTTCGGCACTGCCTTC
>CBFGPB010000246.1:0-4381 GCA_965650545.1 uncultured Devosia sp.
AGCCAGCCACGACAAAACCTGACCAACAGCAAAATTGATGCCGCTGATCAGGCGGGTAAATCCTGCCAAAACCTGCATTGATATCCTCCCTGCCCGCTTTCCGACTGACGGGCAGAGGACCGATAGGACGGGGACAGCTCCACTTTCAATAGCCGCGGACCCCTCCAGCCCGGCAAAGCGCACCGTCCCCCGTAAAAGTGGGTAGCGCGCGGTCACGGCAAAAAAAGTGACGAGCCTCGGGATTAAACCGGCCGGCCCGGTGTTGGTGTCGATAGTGGCCGCACCATTGCGGCCCGCAACAGGAGGGAAATCCCATGAACTTGCGTACGTTCCTCGCCGGCGCCACTGCGCTTGCGCTTCTCGTCGCCCCGGCCTTTGCCGCCGAATATCTGGGCGGCGCCGTCAAGTCCGCCGACATCGGTGGCAAGATGGTGCTCACCGGCTCCAATGACATGACGCTCTATATCTTCGACAAGGACACGGCCGGCGTCTCCAACTGCTACGATACCTGCGCCGAAAAGTGGCCGCCGCTGTTTGTCGACGAGGGTGCCATGGCCGAGGGCGATTTCTCCATCGTCGAGCGCACCGACGGCACCAAGATGTGGGCCTACAAGGGCATGCCGCTCTATTTCTGGGTCGATGACAAGGCCCCCGGCGACACCACCGGTGACGGCGTCGGCGGCGTCTGGCATCTTGCCCTGGAATGATCCGGGCTGACGCCCAGGGATAACAGGCGTGGTCGATTTTCTCGATGAGCTCGAAGCCAATGTACCGGCCCTGCGCCGCTACGCGCGCGCGCTCACGCGCAATATCGACCACGCCGACGATCTGGTGCAGGACTGCCTGGAACGGGCGCTCTCCCGCCGGGGCCTGTTTCGTCCCGCCGGGCCCATGCGGCCGTGGCTCTTCACCATGCTCACCAACCTTCATCGCAATGCGAAGCGCAGCGAGCGCCGCAGCGGCGACATGGTGGATGTCGATGATCTGCCCGATCTGGGCGTGCCGGCCCCGCAACCGGGGCATCTGGCACTCGTCGAACTCGACCGCGCCATTGGCGCCCTGCCGCTCGACCAGAAGGAGGCGCTGCTGCTCGTGACCCTCGAAGGCCTCGCCTATGCCGATGCCGCCAGTATCCTGGATATTCCCATCGGCACATTGATGAGCCGGCTGGGCCGCGCCCGTGCCAGCCTGCGGCAGTTGACAGGCACGCCGCAGGAACCGCATCTGAGGTCGGTCAAATGAGCGAGATCACCCGCGAAACCCTGATGGCCTTTGTCGACGGCCAACTCGACCCCAAGGCGCATGCCGAGGTCGAGGCCTGGCTCGCCGCCAATCCCGATGCGGCGCTGGACGTCACCCTGATGCAGCGCCAGTCCGACGCCATCCGCACGCTCTATGGTCCCGCCGCCGCCGAACCCGTGCCGGCCCGGCTCGATCCGCATCGGCTGGCCCTTGTCCGGTCGCGCCGCCGCTGGCAGGTTCTCGGCCGCGCCGCCATGTTTGTCGGCATCTTGGGTCTCGGCATCGCAGCCGGCTGGCTGCTGCGCCCGGCTGCCGACAATCCGGCGCTCTACAATCGTCTCATTGCCGATGCCGTCAGCGCCCACACCGTCTATGTCGCCGAAAACCGCCATGCCGTGGAAGTGGCCGGCACCGATGCCGAACATCTCTCCTCCTGGCTCTCCAACCGCCTCTCGACCGATCTGGCCATGCCCGACCTGACCCCGGCGGGCTATGCCTTCCTCGGTGGCCGCCTCCTGCCCGCCCCGGGACTGCCCGGCGGCAGGGCGGCCCAGCTCATGTATGAAGACGGCTCGGGCCAGCGGCTGACCCTTTATGTCACCCCGGCCAGCGGCGTCGATGGCCCGGAATTCGAACTGGTGCGCCTGGGCGGCGACAATGCCCTCTATTGGGCCAATGCCGCCATCACCTGCACCATTGTCGGCCCGCAGTCGCCCGAGGCAATGCAGGCCCTGGCCGCGACCGTCTTTTCGCAATTGACCCCTTCGTCAGGCGCCCCGGTCTACCGGGAGCTCTGACACCTCTCCCTCTGGCGGAGAGGTCGACGCGCCGCGGCGGGTGAGGGCGCCTTGCCTTCAGCCCCGCGGCTTGGGCGCGTTGCGCGGCGGAATGTCGTTCGAATAGATATTGTGCAGCCCGACATTGAGGATGTCGCGCTCGCCACAGAGCGCCATGGTCGTATCGAGCTCCTTGCGGATGATTTCGAGCACCCGTGTCACGCCCGCTTCGCCCCCCGCCCCCAGGCCATAGAGCATGGGCCGGCCGATAAAAGTCGATTTCGCCCCATAGGCCAGCGCCTTGATCACGTCCTGCCCCGAGCGGATGCCGCTATCGAGATAGACCTCGGTCTTGTGGCCCACCCGGTCGACGATCTCGGGCAGCACACGAATGGTGGAAGGCGCGCCGTCGAGCTGCCTTCCGCCATGATTGGAGACCACGATGGCATCGGCGCCATTGTCCAGCGCCGCCTGCGCGTCATCGGCATCCAGCACGCCCTTGACGATGACCGGGCCGCCAAAGCGCTCCTTGATCCATTTCACGTCGCCCCAGTTGAGCGTCGGGTCGAACTGGCTGGCGGTCCAGGCCGAGAGCGAGGCGAGGTCATGGTCACCCCCGACATGCCCCACGATATTGCGGAACGTATGGCGCTTGGTCCCCAGCATGCGCAGGCACCAGAGCGGGTGCTGCATCATCTGCCAGATTGAATAGGGTGTGAACTTGGGCGGCGTGGAGAGCCCGTTTTTGATGTCCTTGTGCCGCTGCCCCAGGATCTGCAGGTCCATGGTCAGCACCAGCGCCGAGCACTTGGCCGCCTTGGCACGGTCGATCAGCCGGTTGATGAAGTCGCGGTCGCGCATCACGTAGAGCTGGAACCAGAACGGCGCCGTCGTATTCTCGGCAATGTCCTCGATCGAGCACACGCTCATGGTCGAGAGCGAAAACGGGATGCCGAACTTTTCCGCGGCCCTGGCCGCCTTGATCTCGCCATCGGCCACCTGCATGCCGCCGGTCGCCGCCGGGGCGATGGCCACGGGCATGGCGATCTCCTTGCCCAGCATTTTCACCTTGAGGTTGCGGCCCTCGAGGTTCACCGCCACCTTCTGGTTGAGCTTGATCTTGGCAAAATCACTCTCGTTCTCGCGATAGGTCCCCTCCGTATAGGAGCCGCTATCGGCATATTCGAAGAACATCTTGGGCACGCGCCGATGCGCCAGCCGCTTCATCTCGTCAACAGTCAGAACCTTGTCGATGGCGGTCATGTCAGGCGCTCCGGGTCATATTGAGCCTGCCGTAGCAACTAACATGTTAGCAGTCAATGCGACCTTGTGAGTGTCATGGCGCCTGCCTCACCCCCGGTCGCGCACTCGTCCGGCCACCAGCGTGCCAAAGATGACGCAGAACCCGAAGACCACCATGCCGCCGGCCAGAACATGGGCCTTGTCCCATTCGAGCCGCTCGACAAAATCATAGATGGCAATCGAGAGAACCTTGGTCTGGCCCGGAATATTGCCCCCGATCATCAGCACCACGCCGAATTCCCCCATCGTATGGGCAAAGCTCATGATCGCCCCGACGATATAGCCCGGCCGCGCCAGCGGCAGCACGATGCGCCAGAACCTCTGGATATGCGACGCGCCCAGCGTGTCGGAGACTTCGAGCACTTCGGTTTCGATGGCAGCAAAGGCATTGCGCAGCGGCTGCACCATGAACGGCAGCGAGGCCACGACGCCGCCGATGACCAGGCCGGCAAAGGAAAAGGCCAGCGTCCGCGCGCCCCAGAGCCCGGCAATGGCGCCACCCGGCCCGCTTGGCCCCAGCGCCAGCAGCAGGTAGAAGCCCAGCACTGTCGGCGGCAGCACCAGCGGCAGCGTCACCACCGCGCCCACCACGTCGCGCCCGCCGCCCCGCCCCCGCGCCAGCCACCAGCTCAAGGGCGTCGCCACGATTACCAGTATCGCGGTGACCGTGAGCGCCAAGGCAAGGGTCAGCACTATGGGCGAGAGAAGCGGGGGCAGATCCATCAGCTAGTCATACTCATCGGGTCATTCCCGCGAAAGCGGGAACCCCTGTTGTGTCCCTGTCCGTCACCCCACCCTCATTCCCTCCCCATCAAGGGGAGGGAGGCGCAGGATCAGACGCCGGTGTTCATCGTCTCCCTCCCCCTTGTGGGGAGGGATCAAGGGTGGGGGCTCTCTAGGAAGAGCTACGGCACCGAATATCCCGACGCCTCGATCACCGCCACGGCCGCGTCCGATTTCAGGAAATCCAGAAACGCCCGTGCCGCCGCATTGTCCTCGCCCGCCCTGAGCAAGACCGCCCCCTGCGCGATCGGCGCATGCAACTCGGTCGGCACCAGCCA
>CBFGPB010000247.1:0-4294 GCA_965650545.1 uncultured Devosia sp.
TTGCGCACCTGCTGCATCAGCGACACCGTCATGGGGATGGCGAGGCCCGTGACTTCGGCATAGTCGATGAAGGCGCCTGGCGGGATCACCTGCCCATTGCGCTTTTCCCAGCGGCACAACACCTCGCAGCCCACCAGTTCCCCGGTCCGCAGGTTGATCACCGGCTGGTAGTAGGGCTTGATCTCGTTGCGCTCGATGGCCCTCTCGAGATCGAAGGCCGGCACGCGGGAGCGGCGCACGTAACTCAGATTGATGAGCAGGAAGAAGGCGCTGGCTATGCAGGCGATCACGGTGAACGCCACATCGAGGTCGGCATAGCCGGCGCGCACCATCGCAAAGGGCACGGCATATTCGACCTTGATCGGAAACTGGCCCGCATAGCCCTGCGCGCTGATATAGTCGCTGCCCGACGCACGCCGATCGTAGCCGGATGGGTCGCCGATCGTAACGATGGACAGGCCATTGGTCAGCGTCACCCGCATCATCGTGGCGTCGGGCAAGGTGTCGGCCAGCGCCTCTTCCGATTGCCCGAGAAGCGGCACGAAGGCCGAAACGCGGCGCGTCTCACCGAAGGTCTGCGTGATCTTGAGGGCCGGCATGGCCATTTCGCCCAGTTGCACCACCGTCATAGTCTCCGTCAGCCCCGGAACCGGCAAAGGCTGGGAAAGTGCTGACTGGGTCACCACGCGTCCATAGGCATCGCAATACTGGACACCATCGAGGTTCTCGACGACGAACTGCTTCAAATTGAGACTGGATTCGATGGCCGTCTGGGCATTGGTCACGAAGGTCGGGGTGCACAGGGACGGGCTGGCGGCAATCACCTTGCGCAGCGCCGCCACACCATCCATCGCACTTGCATTTATGTGGGAACTTATTGTCTCAACATATTGTCGAGCCTGATTTTTCTCCCGGTACTGAACATAGGCATCCAGCAGGTAGTCCACGGCAACAATAGGCACGAACGCCAGAATGGCGCCCAGCAGCATCAGGAAATTGGCGAACCTGGACTTCACACCGCGAATCCGAACCCGGAAAATCTTGCCTACCTGAGTAGCAAGCCAAGATTTAACGGGTCGTTAATGCTGATTAACCGGCGCTAACCATGCGGCAATGAAAAAGGGCGGCCTCTGGGCCGCCCGATGGCGAATTGTGAGATCGCGACGAGCCGTCTCAGCTCTGCACGTTGAGGCGAATGCTGAGTTCGCGCAACTGCTTGTTGTCGGCCGGGCTCGGCGCACCCATGAGCAGGTCTTCCGCCTGCTGGTTCATCGGGAAGGCCGTGATCTCGCGCAGGTTGGCCACGCCGCAAAGGAGCATGACGATGCGGTCAATGCCGAAGGCGGCGCCACCATGGGGCGGAGCCCCATACTGGAAAGCGCGGTAGAGGCCGCCGAACTGCTCCTCGACCTCCTGACGCGACTTGCCGGTCAATTCGAAGGCCTTGACCATGGTCTCAGGCTCCTGGTTACGGATCGACCCGGAGGCGATCTCATAGCCATTGCAGACCGCGTCATACTGATAGGCCTTGAGCGAGAGCGGATCGGCCGAGTTGAGCGCCTCGATCCCGCCCTGGGGCATCGAGAACGGGTTATGCGCGAAGTCGATGCGCTTCTCTTCCTCGCTCCACTCGTAGAAGGGAAAGTCAACGATCCAGCACAGCGCAAACTGCTCGGTATCGACGAGGCCAAGATCGGTGCCGACCTTGGTGCGGGCTTCACCAGCAAACTTGTAGAACTTGTCCGGGCGACCGGCGACGAAGAAGACCGCGTCGCCATCGTCGAGGCCGAGCTGGGTCTTGAGGGCGGCCGTGCGCTCCTCGCCGATATTCTTGGCGATCGGGCCGGAGCCCTGCCCATCCTTGAAGAAGATATAGCCCAGGCCCGGCTGGCCTTCGCCCTGCGCCCAGGCATTCATGCGATCGCAGAAAGCACGGCCGATCGGCTCGGCGCCGGCCTTGTTCTTGGCCGGAATGGCCCAGACCTCGACCTTCGGGTCCGCTTCGATCTGGTTGGCAAAGACCTTGAAGCCGGAACCGGCAAAGTGCTCAGTCACACCCTGGATTTCGATCGGATTGCGCAGGTCCGGCTTGTCCGAGCCATACTTGCGGATCGCGGTGTCGTACGGGATGCGCGGCCAGCCCTTGGTGACGCGCTTGCCATCGGCAAACTTCTCGAACACCTCTGTCATCACCGGCTCGACCGTGTTCCAGATGTCTTCCTGGGTGACAAAGCTCATTTCGAGGTCGAGCTGGTAGAACTCGCCCGGCAGCCGGTCGGCACGCGGATCTTCGTCGCGGAAGCAGGGGGCGACCTGGAAATAGCGGTCGAAGCCCGCCACCATCAGCAACTGCTTGTACTGCTGCGGCGCCTGCGGCAGGGCGAAGAACTTGCCCGGATGGATGCGGCTGGGCACGAGGAAATCGCGAGCGCCCTCGGGTGACGACGCGGTCAGGATCGGGGTCGAGAACTCGGTGAAACCTGCCCCGCCCATGCCGGCCCTCATCGCCGAAATGATCTTGGTACGCTTGACGATATTGGCGTGCAGCTTTTCGCGGCGCAGATCGAGGAAGCGGTACTTGAGACGAATGTCTTCCGGATACTCCTGGTCGCCGAACACCGGCAGCGGCAGTTCCTTGGCCACCGAGAGCACTTCGATCTCGCGGATGAACACTTCGATCGTGCCGGTCGGGATGTTCGGGTTGATCGCAGCGGCGTCACGCAGCTTCACCTCGCCGTCGATGCGCAGAACCCATTCGGACCGCACCGTTTCGGCTGTGGCAAAGGCCGCGGAATCGGGATCGATGACACACTGGGTGATGCCGTAGTGGTCGCGCAGGTCGATGAACAGCAAACCACCATGGTCGCGTACGCGATGGACCCAGCCCGAGAGGCGCACATTATTGCCGGCATCGCCCGCCGTGAGGGCGCCACAGGTGTGGGAACGGTAGCGATGAAGGGTCATGTCAGGTCTCGAAAATGCTGGAGAAAGGCCGGATTCGCGAGCGGGAAAAGCGCATGGCAGTCCCCGCTTGTCAAGCAGCGGGGGCATATCGGCTTTCCCGCCTTTACCGCAAGGGAAATCGAAGGTGGAGCAATCCTCACGCACCTGCTAGGAAGAATGTTGACGATTTTGAGACGGTATCGGAATGGACCTGATTGTTTCCACAGACGTGCTTGCCGAATTCTGCGAGCGCGCCGCCCAGTTCGAATTTGTGACGGTCGATACCGAATTTCTGCGCGAAACGACCTATTGGCCGCGTCTTTGCCTGATCCAGGTGGCGACGGACGATGAAGCGGTGCTGATCGACCCGCTGGCGCCAGACATCAAGCTCGCACCCTTCTTCCAGCTCCTTGCCAACCCCAACGTCACCAAGGTCTTCCACGCCGCGCGCCAGGACGTGGAGATCTTCGTCAAGCTGACCGGGGCGGTGCCGCACAATATCTTCGACACCCAGGTTGCAGCCAGCGTCTGCGGCTTCGGCGACAGCGCCTCCTACGACAGTCTCGTGCGTTCGATCTGCAAGGTCGAACTCGACAAGTCCTCGCGTTTCACCGACTGGTCGGCCCGCCCGCTCAGCGAAAAGCAGCGCACCTATGCGATCGCCGACGTCACCTACCTGCGCGACATCTATCGCGAGTTGCGCAAGCAGGTGGAGCAGACCCGCCGCTGGGATTGGGTCGAAGACGAGATGATCACGCTGCGCAGTATCGACACCTATGTGGTCAAGCCAGAACAGGCCTGGGAACGGTTGAAGATGAAGTTCAACCGCCCGCGGGACCTGGCCGCCCTCAAGGTGCTGGCGCAGTGGCGGGAGCAAAAGGCCCAGGACACCGACCAGCCGCGCAGCCGCATCCTCAAGGATGACGTGCTTGGGGAATTGGCGACGCAGCGCCCGCTGACGGCCGACGCCTTCGAAAAGCTCCGCGCCGTGCCGCGCGGTTTTGGGCGTAGCAGTGCTGCGGCCGAAATCATGGCCCTGCTCAAGGATGTGGAAGCCCTGCCGAAGGCCGCCCTGCCGCAACTGCCGGAGCGCTATCGCGGCCCGTCGCCCAAGGGCGCCGTGGGCGATCTCATCCGCGTGCTGCTCAAGGCCGTAGCGGAAGAGCACGGCGTTGCCGCCCGCATCATTGCCACATCGGACGAGATCGACGCGCTGGTCCTCGATGACGAGGCCGATGTTCCCGCCCTCAAGGGGTGGCGGCGAAAGCTCTTTGGGGAAAAGGCCCTCGCCATCAAGCACGGCCGCATCGGCCTCGTCGCCACCCGCAAGGGCATCATCGAATTCGCAGTG
>CBFGPB010000248.1:0-4293 GCA_965650545.1 uncultured Devosia sp.
ACCATCATCTATCGCGGTGACTGCATCCTGCGCGGCTTCGACGAGGACATGCGGCGGGGCCTTGAGGCTGGACTCACCGAACGCGGCATCCGCCTGATTTACCAGACCACGATCAAGTCTTTGGCCCAGACCGGCGACGACATCACCGCCACCTTCAGCGATGGCGTCTCGGCGCCCTTCGGCGCTGTCATGTTTGCCACGGGCCGCCGGGCCAATGTGGAGGGGCTTGGCCTCGAAACGGCTGGGGTGAAGCTCACCGACCATGGCAATATCCTGGTGGATGAATTTTCGCAGACATCCGCGCCCTCGATCTATGCCGTGGGTGACGTCACCGGCCGGGCGCAATTGACCCCTGTCGCCATCCGCGAGGGCTGGTATTTTGCCGAGACGCTGTTCAACGACAATCCGCTCAAGGTCGACCACTCGCTGATCCCGACCGCGGTCTTCTCGGAGCCCGAGATCGGTACGGTCGGCCTGACCGAAGCCGAAGCGGCAACCCATGGCGATATCGACGTCTATGTCGCCCGCTTCCGCCCAATGCAGAACACGCTCTCCACCCGCACCGAGCGCATGGTCCTCAAGCTCATCACCGAGAAGGACCAGGGCAGGGTGCTGGGCGTTCATATTCTGGGTCCAGGAGCGGCCGAGATGATCCAGCTCGTCGGCATTGCCGTGGGCATGGGCGCAACCAAAGCCGATTTCGACCGCACCATTGCTCTGCACCCATCGGCCGCCGAGGAACTGGTAACCTTCAAGGCTCCGTCCTATGTCTATCGGGATGGCAAGCGGGTTTAGTCCTTTCGCCCTTGGCAGGGGCCTCCGGGCTTGGTAGATCGCCCGCACCCCTACCTGCCCGGCCGAAACGAGACAGACGATGACCAACTGGACCCCCAGCTCTTGGCGTGACAAGCCGATCCGGCAGGTGCCGGCCTATCCCGATCCGGTCGCCCTGGCCGATGCCGAACATCAGTTGGCCACCTTCCCGCCGCTGGTCTTTGCCGGCGAAGCGCGCGAGCTGAAGGCCCGCCTGGCCGCTGTGGCCCGTGGCGAGGCCTTCCTCTTGCAGGGTGGCGACTGCGCCGAGAGCTTTGCCGAGCATGGCGCGGACCATATCCGCGATTTCTTCCGCGTCTTCCTGCAGATGGCCGTGGTGCTGACCCATGGCGCCTCCAAGCCCGTGGTCAAGGTCGGCCGTGTCGCCGGCCAGTTCGCCAAGCCGCGTTCAGCCGATACCGAGGTCATCGATGGCGTCGAGCTGCCGTCCTATCGCGGCGACATCATCAACGACATCGCCTTCACCGAGGCGGCGCGTGTTCCCAATCCGGATCGCCTGCTGCAGGCCTATCGCCAGTCGGCGGCCACGCTCAACCTGCTGCGCGCCTTCTCCATGGGCGGCTATGCCGAGCTGACCCGCATCCACGAATGGACCATGGGCTTCATGAAGGGCTCCAGCTGGGATGCCCGTTTCGAGGAAGTGGCCCGCCGCATCGACGATGCCATCACCTTCATGGGCGCGCTCGGGCTCAACCCGGAAAATACCCCGGCATTGAAGCAGACCAGCTTCTACACCAGCCATGAAGCCCTGCTTCTTGGCTATGAGGAAGCCCTGACCCGCCGGGATTCCATCACCAACAACTGGTACGCCACGTCCGGCCATATGCTCTGGATCGGCGACCGCACCCGCAATCCCGACGAGGCGCATGTCGAATACTTCGCCGGCATCCACAATCCCATCGGCATCAAGTGCGGCCCGAGCCTCAGCAATGACGACCTGCTGCGCCTGCTCGACCGGCTGAACCCCACCGACGAAGCCGGCCGCATCACGCTGATCTCGCGTTTCGGCGTCGACAAGGTGCACGAGCACCTGCCGCGCCTGATCGAAACCGTGCAGAAGGCCGGCCGCACCGTCGTCTGGTGCTGCGACCCCATGCATGGCAACACGGTCAAGGCCTCCACGGGCTTCAAGACCCGCCCCTTCGACCGCGTGCTGGGCGAGGTGAAGAACTTCTTCGATGTCCACCGCGAAATGGGCACCTATGCCGGCGGCGTGCATATCGAAATGACCGGCGACGACGTCACCGAATGCGTGGGCGGCGTTTCGGCCGTCACCGAGGCGACGCTGTCGGATCGCTACAACACCTATTGCGACCCGCGCCTCAATGCCAGCCAGGCCCTGGAACTGGCCTTCCTCGTCGCTGAGGAAGTCCATGCTCAGAAGCCGCCGCGCCAGCAGCGTCTGGCCGGAGAATAAGGCGCTCGAAAAAGTGAACCAAAGCCGAGGATCCGCGTTGTGATCCTTGGCTTGTGGTGAATCCTGTCGGCGGTCCCAGCCATTTGTCTGCGCCCGACGAGTATTCCATGCCCCGGTCACTTTTCCCCCATGCCCTTCCCGAGACGCGGGCCCGCCTCGAGCAGGACCCCGTGCTCAAGCTGATCAACGAATTCGACTGGGCGTCCAATCCGCTCGGCCTGATCCCGGACTGGCCGGAGAGCCTGAAGGGTGCGGTCCGCACCATGATGGTCGCCACCATGCCCATGGCCATGCTGGTAGGGCCACGCGGGATCCTGCTCTACAACAAGGGCTATGCCGAATTCGCCGGCCCGCGCCATCCGGCAATCTTTGGTCTGCCCGCCGAGGAGGCCTGGCCCGAAGTCGCGGACTTCAACCGGGAAAACATCGCGCGAGGGATGCGCGGCGAGGGGCTGAGCCTCTCGGGCGAGAAACTCATCCTCAACCGGCATGGCGAGCCTGAGCCCGTCTGGCTCGACCTGCATTACAGCCCGATGCTTGACGAGGCCGGCATGCCCATGGGCAGCTTCTGCGTGGTGATCGATGTGACCACCCGCGTCCTTGCCGAACAGGCCCTGGCGCGGAGCGAGGAGCGCATGTCACTGGCCATCAGCGGCACGGATCTGGTGGGCACCTGGGACTGGGACGTGCTGGAGGACCGCGTGACGTCCGACGATCAGTTCGCGTCCCTGTTCAATCTGGACTCGCTGCGCGCGGGTCTCGGTGCGCCCATCAGGGACTTCGTCAACGCCATCCATCCCGAGGACCGCGATAGGGTCGCGTCCGAGATCAGCGCCGCGCTGCGGGACAAGACGCCCTTCAAGTCCGAATATCGCCTCGTTGCGCCGGACGGCCGCGTGACCTGGGTCGTGGCGTCGGGCCGACCACGCCTCGACGCGGCCGGACGGGTGCACCGGCTTCCCGGCGTTGCCATCGACGTCACGCAGCAACACGTGGTGCAGGAGGCCCTGCGCAAGAGCGAGCTGCAGTTCCGGACCCTGGCCGACACCATGCCGCAGATGGTCTGGTCGACGCTGCCGGATGGCTTTCACGACTATTACAACGCCCGCTGGTACGAGTTTACCGGCGTCCCATTCGGCTCCACCGATGGGGAGGGATGGAACGGCATGTTCCACCCCGATGACCAGGACAAGGCCTGGGCAACCTGGCGGCACTCACTGCAAACCGGCGAGCCCTACCAGATCGAGTACCGCCTGCGGCACCATACCGGCCAGTACCGCTGGACGCTCGGCCGCGCCCTGCCCATCAAGGATGAAGACGGCAATATCGTGCGCTGGATCGGCACCTGCACCGACATCCATGAAAGCCGCCTGGCTGCCGAGGAACGCGAGCTGGTAGCGCAGGAACTGAGCCACCGCATCAAGAACATCTTCGCCGTCCTGACCGGCATTATCGGCCTTTCGGCCCGAAACCGGCCCGAGGCCAAGCCCTTCGCCGAACAGCTGCGGCAACGCATCTATGCCCTGGGTGAGGCCCATGACTATGTGCGGCCCCACAGCCATCTCTCCGCCGCGCGCTCGGCGCAGGGACTGCTCTCGGAGTTTCTTGCCCGCCTGATGCGGCCCTACAATGAGAGCAGCGCCGAAACCCAGAGGGTGAGCTTTCTCGGCACCGACATTTCCATCGACGACGCTGCTGCGACGCCCCTGGCTCTCCTGTTCCACGAACTGGCGACCAACGCCGCCAAATATGGGTCGCTGTCGCGCATCGAGGGCAAGGTCGAGGTGGTGGGCGAGGACCGGGGCGACCAGTATGGACTGGTGTGGCGGGAAATCGGTGGGCCCCGGGTCATGGAGCCTGAGGCATTGAGCGGCTTTGGCACGCGGCTTGTTGGCATGGCCGTTGAGGGCCAGATGCGGGGAACGCTCACGCGGGACTGGAAACCCGATGGCCTGGAAGTGACCATCCTTGTTCCCAAGGATGCACTTTCCCGTTCATCGCGGCTGCGCGCGGAGGCAGGCAGCGGGAGCTAGAGCATTTCT
>CBFGPB010000249.1:0-4273 GCA_965650545.1 uncultured Devosia sp.
GTGGCGGGCGTCACTTTGTCGGGCAAAGCATGGCGGTCGAACCAGCCGACCTCGGCAATTTCATGGTCCGGCTTGCGCTCGAATTCATGCTTGAACGCCTTGGCGACGTAAAAGGCGACATGGTCGCGGTCGGTCACCGGGCTCGAATTGTGATAGAGCCCGAAGAGCTCCATGGGCCCGATGACACGGTAGCCGGTCTCTTCCAGCGTCTCGCGGGCGCCCGCCTCCTCGAAAGTCTCGCCCGGACCGACGCCGCCACCCGGAAACTGCCAGCCCGGCACATAGGTATGGCGGATGAGCAGGACCTTGTCCCCATCCACCACCATCACCCGCGCGCCCACGGTCATGCGGTGCCACAGGCCCTTGAGGGTCAGGAACACCTTGGCACGCACGCGCTGGAAGCGATTCATCATTATTCCGGTCTCCGTCTTTACCCATGGCTAGCAGAGCTTGAGCCGCGACAAAATCGTGCGATGTGTCGATTGAACGTTTTCTTGGGGCGGCCGTTCTGGCACAACCCCCCGCGATGATCACCCTGGCGCATATCTCCGACATCCACCTCTCGCCCATGCCCGAAGTCGGCATTCGCGACCTGCTGGGCAAGCGGCTCACCGGCTTCCTCAACTGGAAGCTCAAGCGCCATGGCGAGATGAATACCGAAACACTGTCGCGTCTGGTCGCCCATATGCAGGAGCAGAATGCCGACTTCACGGCCGTGACCGGCGATCTGGTCAACCTGGCTCTCGAGAGCGAAATGGAACGCGCCGGCGCCTGGCTGCGCGCCTTGGGCGGCGCCGATCGCACCGTGGTCTGCCCCGGTAATCACGACGCCTATGTGCCCGGCGCCCTCGACTATGCCCGCGACCAGTGGGGCGACTACATGCGGGGGGAGACCATCGAAGGCGAGGCTTTCCCCTTCGTCCGGCGTGTGGGCGAAATGGCGATCATTTCCTGTTCCAGCGCTGTGCCGACGCCGCCATTCCTGGCCATCGGGCGCTTCGAGGAAAAGCAGGCGGCCCGCCTCGCGCGTATCCTCAAACTCCTCGGCGACGCCGGCTATTTCCGCGTCGTGCTGATCCACCACCCACCCAATGCCGAGCTGCAGCACCCTTCGTTCGGATTGAAGGGCCACCGCATCTTCCGCAAGGTCATCGCCGATGAGGGCGCCGAGTTGATCCTCCACGGTCACACCCATCGCTCGTCGATCCACCACATCCCCGGCAAGAACCACGAAGTCCCGGTGATCGGCGTCGCCGCCGCCAGCGCCGCCCAGGGTGGCACGCTCGACGACCCGGCGCGCTACAACCTCTTCCGCATAGAAAAATCCGGCGAGGAATGGCGCTGCACCATGCGCGAATACGGCTTCCAGCGCTTGGGCGCCGACATCGTCATGCGCATGCAGATGAGAATCTACTAGCCGGCCGGAAGGACAAGATCGGCCCAGCGGAGCGGTTCTAGGCTAGGGGGCCATGAGAGCTGCGCTCGAATGGCATGCTCGATCCTTCGGTACCCGTCGAAATCCCCACCCCTCCCTCGTCGTCCTTGTATAGTCTCACACGCGAGGGACGCCGCGATGACCACCAAGCCCACCACCATCGATGATTACAATGCCGTGCAGGAGGACGATTTCCGCCTCATCTGCGACGAGTTGCGCGCGACGATCGATCGCGTCCTGCCCGAGGCCGAGAGCAAGATCTGGCACGCCCATCCGGTCTGGTTCCTCGATGGCAATCCCATCGTTGGCTACTCAAAACTCAAGGGGCCTGTGCGGCTGCTGTTCTGGAGCGGCCAGTCCTTCGAGACGCCGGGCCTTGACCCCGAGGGCACATTCAAGGCCGCCGAAAAGCGCTACACGTCGGTAACGCAGATCAATCCCAACGAACTGGTGAGCTGGCTCGAAGAGGCCCGCCAGGTGCAGTGGGACTACAAAAACATCGTCAAGCGCAAGGGGCGTCTCGAAAGGCTCCTTTGAGCAAGGCCTGTGCAGCAGATCCTTGGGTAAGCGCCGCTCTGCTTGCCCCTGGAAATCGGCCTTCCGGACCACACGGTAGATTTTGTTATACAACATAACATAAATGTGCCATTCTCCTCTTACCACCGGTTCCACCTCAGGTCGGCGAGAGGCCTGCGGCGGCACCCGTGGGTCGCGGTGAACCAAGGGCTCTGGGAGGACCCTTCGCCGCATAACCAAGGAGGAGATTTCCGTGAACAAGACCCTTTTGACCGCATTTGCGGCCCTGGCCCTGTCATCCGCTGCGCCCGCAATGGCAGATGATGCGCGCTGGATGACCGACACCATGGTCAACGCCCGTGCCGAATTCATGACACCGGGCCTGAACTACCTGACGTTCCAGCATATCGACACCATGTTCGCCACCCGCCCTGTCAAGTCAGGCGGGGAGGTCTGGGCGCTTCCGGCCGAGCCTCGGGACATCGGCGACAGCTTTGCCTTTGGCGAAGAGACGCTCTCGCTGGATCAATTCCTCGAGGCCACGTCGACCAACGGACTCCTGGTCATCAAGGACGGCAAGATCGTCCACGAAACCTATCGCAATGGCATGAACGACCAAAGCCGGCACATCTCGTTCTCCATGGCCAAGTCCTTCCTCGCCACCATGATCGGCATTGCCATTGAAGAGGGTAAGATCGGCAGCGTCGAAGACAAGGTCATCGACTACCTTCCTGATTGGTCCGGCTCTGCCTATGCCGAAATCACCATCCGCGACCTCCTGGAGATGCGCTCCGGAATCGCCTGGCTGGAGGTCTATGAGTTCGGCAGCGATACCCAGCTGACCGAAGTCCACGACAATTCCCTGGTCGCCTACAACTATCGCTGGTGCGACTATGCCCGTGACCGCGCGGAAAAGGCCGAAGAACCGGGCAAGGTCTTCAACTATTCCACCCTCGATACATCCGTTCTGGGTTGCGTCCTGGAAGCAGCCATCGGCGGCAAGGGTGCCGACTATATGAGCGAGAAGATCTGGCAGCCCGCCGGCATGGAGGCGGATGCCTACTACCTGATGGACGGCCCGGATTCGGTCGGACGCGAATTCTATGGCGCCGGCTACAACGCCACCCTGCGCGACTATGGCCGCTTCGGCCTGATGATGCTCAATGACGGCATGGCCAATGGCAAGCAGCTCGTCCCGCGGGATTGGGTCGCCGTATCCACGGCCGCAGCCCCTGATCTGGACGTGGTCGATCCTGTCGACAATCTCGGCTACGGCTACCAGTGGTGGACCGTTCCCGACACCACGGCCTACACCGCCCAGGGCCTCTTCAACCAGTATGTCTACGTGGATCGCGATACCGACACGGTGATCGTCAAGCTCGCCTCCCCCGCCAGCCCGCTCGGCTGGGGCGTGGACAATCTGGCCTTCTTCCGGTCCGTGGTCGAGACTCTCGCCCAGGACTGAACTTGCCGGAGACATCCGCGCGGAACAGCAGCGTGGGGCCGATCCGTCGGCCCCATGTCCTCGTTCTAGCCTTGTGCCCCGCCCCCGCCATTGATCGCCCATTGCGCCGCAAAGGCCCGCCGATAGGCCGGGCGCGCTTCCGCCCGCGCCACATAGCCGGCGAGGCCAGGGAATTCAGCCAGTAGTGCGGCATCCACCCGGCGCAATACCAGCACCATCAGCAAGTCGCCAGCACTGAAGCCGCCATCGAGCCACTCCCGGTCGCCCAGATGCGCGGACAAGTCCACCAGTCGCGCCCGAATGCGATCATCGAGGAGTGCAAGCCGATCGCGGCTATACCAGGGCTGGCCCCGATCCGTGTATTCGGACTGCTCCCGCTCAACGATGGGCGGCTCCACCGTGCTCACCGCCGCGAACATCCACATCATCGCCCGCGCCCGTGCCTCGGGTTCGCCCGGCAGAAGGCCCGGATACGTGAGCGCAAGGTGCAGCACGATAGCGCCGGATTCAAACAGCACCAGCCCGTCCCGCTCGAAGGTCGGAATCTGCCCGAAGGGATGCCGTGCGCGATGCTCAGCCCCTTTCAGGTCCTCGAAGGAGACGAGGCGCACCTCATAGGCCTGTCCGACCTCCTCCAGCGCCCACCGGACGCGCATGTCCCGCGCCAGCCCCTTGCCGCCATCGGGAGACCTTCTGAAAACGGTGACGATGGGCAGCATGTTCGATCTCCATGGGCTTCTGTCTCATGACGAGCGAGTTTCCCCGCCATCGACAGACCTCCTGCTTCGGCGCTAATCTCTGCCCATGGACTACGAAAATCATCGCATCTACGGGATGAGCGTCGCCAGCGTGTACGT
>CBFGPB010000250.1:0-4264 GCA_965650545.1 uncultured Devosia sp.
GGGGCGCGATGATCTCGCGCGGCCGCACCTTCATCCTCGACCAGTGGTGGGTCGCGACCATGCCCGGCTTTGCCATCATCATCGTCAGCCTCGGCTTCTGCTTTCTCGGCGACGGGCTGCGCGATGTGCTCGACCCCAAGAGCGAGGGAAAGAATTGATGTTCACGACGTTTCGCCGGGCGCCTTCCACCCACGATGCCGTCCTCGGGCTTGACCCGAGGACCACTCGAAGCGCGTGCCGGATCGAGAATGGCCCTCGGATCAAGTCCGAGGGCGGCGCGGTGTATGCGGAGGATTCCTGCAAATGACCTCCCCCCTCCTCACTGTCGAAAATCTCCGGGTTTCCTTCCCGACCCATTCGGGCCGCGTCGAAGTGGTCAAGGGCCTCTCCTTCACCCTCGGGCGTGAGCGCCTCGGCATTGTCGGGGAATCGGGCTCCGGCAAGTCCATGACCGGCCGCTCGATCCTCAAGCTCATCCGCAAGCCCGGCGAGGTCACGGCCGACCGGCTCGAATTCGACGGCGTGGACCTCCTCGCCCAGAGCGAAAAGCAGATGCGCGCCATTCGCGGCGCCCGCATTTCCATGGTCATGCAGGACCCCAAATTCTCCCTCAATCCGGTCATGACCGTGGGCGAACAGATTGCCGAGGCACTGGTCACCCACCAGAAGCTGCCCCGCCGCGACGTCCAGGCCCGCATCATCGACATGCTGACCGCCGTGCGCATCAACGATCCGGAACGCGTGGCAAAACTCTACCCGCATGAAGTCTCCGGCGGCATGGGCCAGCGCATCATGATCGCCATGATGCTCATTCCCGAACCGGAACTGCTGATCGCCGACGAGCCGACCTCGGCGCTGGACGTCTCGGTGCAGGCCCAGGTGCTCGACATCATCGACGAACTGGTGCGCAACAAGGGCATGGGCCTGATCCTCATCAGCCACGATCTCAATCTTGTCAGCCGCTATTGCGACCGAATCCTCGTCATGAATGCCGGCCGCGTGGTCGAGGAATGCGCGGCCGGGCAACTTGAGAACGCCCGGCATCCCTATACGCGGGGGCTCCTCGCCGCCATGCCCGTCATCAACGAGACCCGCGACGAACTCCCCGTGCTCGACCGCACGCAATGGGCCGGCACATGAACGCCATCGATCTCCAGAACCTCGACATTTCCTATGGCGACACCAAGGTCGTCCATGGCGTCAATCTCTCCATTCCCAAAGGCGAAAGCTTTGCGCTGGTCGGCGAATCCGGCTCGGGCAAGTCGACCATCCTGCGGGCGATAGCGGGGCTTGCGCCCGGCTGGACCGGCGCCATATCGGTGATGGGCGAGCCTCGCAGTCATCACGTCGACCGCAATGTCTCGCGCCAGGTGCAGATGGTCTTCCAGGACCCCTATGGCTCGCTCCACCCGCGCAAGACCATCGATGCCACGCTGACCGAGCCGCTGGCCATCCATGGCATTGGCAATCGCGGCGAACGGGTCGAGGCCACGCTACGCGCCGTCGGCCTTGACCAGCGTTTCCGCTTCCGGTTTCCGCATCAGCTCTCCGGTGGCCAGCGCCAGCGTGTCGCTATTGCCCGCGCGCTCATGCTCGAGCCCAAGGTCATGCTGCTGGACGAACCAACCTCGGCACTCGACGTTTCGGTACAGGCCGAAATCCTCAATCTCCTGAAGCGCCTCCGCCGCGAACAGGGCCTCACCTACCTGCTGGTCACCCACAACCTGCCCGTTGTCAGCTTCCTCTGCGACCGGCTCGCGGTCATGCGCCATGGCCGGATCGTCGAGATCGCCGATGTAAGCCAACTCAAGTCGGGCAACCTCAACGAACCCTATTCCCGCGAATTGCTTGCGGCGACCGAGGGGGGCTAAGCAAAACGGGCTCGATCCCACTCCCTCCCCCTCGCGGGGAGGGTTGGGGGGGGCCGACGAGCTCGGTGCGCAGAGTGACCACCAAAGCCTGGCACACCCCCACCCAGCCCCCCGTCGGGGGGGAGGAGCAAGGCCGGTGCCGGCCGGACCATTGACACTTCGACCAAGGACTATCCGAATGACCACCACCGCCGCCGCCCTTGCCACCTTCGATGCCGCGATTGCCGAGGCAAAAAGCGCCGAAGCCGCCTTCAAGGCCTTGCAGGACCTGGCCCAGACTACCGTCGGCGCCAAGCTCTTCACTATCATGACCGTGGACATGGAGGCCGAAGTTGCCCGCCGTGCCTATACCAGCGACCCGGTCAATTACCCCGCCTCGGGCACCAAGCCGATCAACTACGGCCCCTGGTTCGATATCGTGCACAAGGAGCGCCGCTATTTCGTCGCCAACACCATCGAGGACATTGCCAAGGTCTTCTTCGACCACGAGCTGATCAATTCCCTGGGCTGCCAGTCGGTCATCAACATGCCCATCGTCATCGGCGACGAGCTGATCGCCACCATGAACATTCTCGACGTCGAGGGCTATTACACGCCCGAACGCGTGCAGATGGTGCGCGACGTCCTCTCCATCCCGGCCAAGCTGGCCGCGCTCATCGCCAAGGGCTGACGCGCGGACCGCCTCGCGAACGCAATCTACTCCTCCCCCTGTTTCAGGGGGAGGTCGGGTGGGGGCGATCGGACCTAGAGTGCCGCCGCCATCAGCGAGGCATTCCCGCCCGCTGCCGTCGTGTCGATGCAGACATGCCGCTCCAGTTGCAGGCGGCCAACATCTGCGGGGCCGGTGAGCAGGGGCAGCAGCGCACCCTCCCTTTCACTCAGGGCCAGCCGCACCTGGCGCAGTCCTTCGGCGTCGCCGAACCAGGCAATGGCGGCAAAACCCCCTCCGGTCCGCAAACGGTCGAGATCGAGTTCGGCCGCTTCAAATCCACAGCCTGAGGCCTCTGCCATTTCGATTTGGGCGGCCACATCCTCCGGCTTCGGCCCGAGGCAGAGCAGCGTGCCGCGCGGCGCGACATGGAGGCGGTTGCTCTCGCCTGTCGGCCCGGGCAGGTCGAGCGCACCCGATTGCAAGTCACTCGCACCTCGGGTGAAGCGCGGCAGGTAGTGTGGCCCGCCGGCCTTGGGTCCGGTGCCCGACAGGCCCTCGCCGCCAAATGGCTGGCTGCCGACAACGGCGCCGATCTGGTTGCGGTTGACGTAGATATTGCCCGCATGCACCTCACTGGCCAGCCGCTTCACCCGCGAGGAAATGCGCGTATGCATGCCGAACGTCAGGCCGTATCCCGACCGATTGATGGCGGCAAAGACCTTGTCCAGCTCATCAGCCGCGAAGGTCGCCACGTGAAGGACCGGGCCAAAGATTTCTTCCGGCATGTCCGCAATGCCGGAGACCGCGATGACCGTCGGCGCCACGAACGTGCCCCCTTCGGGTGCCTTGAGCTGATGCAGGACCTTGTCGCGCCGCGCCGCGATATAGGCTGCAATCTTGTCGCGCGCGGCCGTATCGATGATCGGTCCGACATCGGTGGCCAGCGCCCACGGGTCGCCCAGCACCAGTTCGTTCATCGCGCCCTTGAGCATGTTCAGAGTGTGTTCATACACTTCCTCCTGGACATAGAGGATGCGGAGCGCCGAGCAGCGTTGTCCTGCCGACTGGAAGGCCGAAGCAATGATGTCGCGCACCGCCTGCTCGGTCAGCGCCGTCGTATCGACCACCATCGCATTGAGCCCGCCGGTCTCGGCAATCAGGGGCGCACGCGGGTCGAGATGCCCGGCCATGGCCCGCTCGATCCGGCGCGCTGTGGGCAGGGATCCGGTGAAAGCAACGCCGGACACCTTTGAATTTGCTGTTAAAATCGCGCCAACTTGCGGTCCACCGGGAAGAAGTTGAACAGCATCCAGCGGAATGCCGGCCTCGTGCATGAGCTGCACGGCGCGAAAGGCAACGAGCGGCGTCTGTGGCGCCGGCTTGGCCAGGACCGGATTGCCCGCCACCAGCGCCGCCGCGATCTGGCCGGTGAAAATGGCCAGCGGAAAATTCCAGGGCGAAATGCACACGAAGGGCCCACGCGACGGAGCATCAAGCTTGCCCGCCTCGTCGGCATAATAGCGAAGAAAATCAACAGCTTCGCGCAGCTCAGCGACGGCATCCGCCCAGGTCTTGCCGGCCTCGCGGGTGAGCAAGGCGAAGAACTCGGCGGCATTGGCTTCGTAAAGATCGGCCGTGCGGCGCAACAGGGCCGCACGTTCCGCAACCGGAACCTCCGCCCAGGCGCTGGCCCCGGCTGCCGACACTGCCTGTTCGACCTGCTCGGCACTGGCCTCGGTCA
>CBFGPB010000251.1:0-4232 GCA_965650545.1 uncultured Devosia sp.
CGCAAGGGCGCCTGCTGCGCCGGGCAGGATATCCACGATGCGCGCCGCGTCGCGGCCAAGCTGGGCATTCCCCATTACGTGCTCGACTATGAAGAGCGCTTCAAGAATGCCGTTATCGAGCCCTTCGCCAATGCCTATCAGCAGGGCGAGACGCCGGTGCCCTGCATTGCCTGCAACCAGAGCGTGAAGTTTGTCGACCTGATGACCGTTGCGCAGGACCTGGGCGCGGATGTGCTGGCCACCGGCCACTATGTGCAGACGCGCCTGGGTGAAGATGGCAGGCGCCACCTCTTCCGGCCGGTCGACAATGACCGCGACCAGTCCTATTTCCTCTTTGCCACCACGCAGAGCCAGCTCGATTTCCTGCGCTTCCCGCTCGGGGGCATGGGCAAGGCCGAAGTGCGCCAGCATGCGCGCGACATGGGTCTCGAAATCGCCGAAAAGCACGACAGCCAGGACATCTGCTTCGTGCCGCAGGGCAAGTATGCCGACATCATCGCCAGGATGCACCCCGAGGCCCTCAGCAAGGGGGAGATCGTGCATCTCGATGGCCGGGTTCTGGGCGGGCACGAGGGCATCGTTCATTACACGATCGGCCAGCGCAAGGGTCTGGGGATCGCCGCGGGCGAACCGCTTTACGTGGTCAAGCTCGATCACCGGACCGGCCGCGTCATCGTCGGCCCGCGCGAGGCGTTGAAGACCCACACGGTGCGCCTGCGCGACGTCAACTGGCTGGGTGGCCTACCCTTGGCCGAAGCCAGCGCCGGCAATGGCGCCCCGGTGGAAGTGAAGGTTCGCTCTACCCGCGGCCCGCAGCCGGCGGTGATCCAGATGCGGGATGGCGATGTCTATGTGACGCTTGTCACCGGCGAATACGGCATTTCGCCGGGCCAAGCCTGCGTCTTTTATGCCGATGACAGCGAAACCAGCGAGGTGCTGGGCGGCGGCTTCATCGCCGAGGCGGTTCCGCAGGCGCTGGTGGCGTGACCCTTCTTGGTCCTCTCCCCCTCGGGGAGAGGTGGCTCGGCGAAGCCGAGTCGGTGAGGGGGATATGTCGACGGCGCTGAGGGATGCGACAGGCACCCCCTCATCCGGCGCTGCGCGCCACCTTCTCCCGATGGGGAGAAGAACAGACGTCCTCACTGCCCCTCGACCTGCTCCGCCGTCGGTTCCTTGGCCGCATCCGAGGCTTCGCGTAGCGCCTGGTAGGAGTTCGGACCGCCCAGGAACATGCCGATGGAGATCAGCAGCACCAGCGCCCCCATCAGGAGGATCATGATGCGGGTGCGGTTGAGCCCGAAGGGCCCGTTTTTCTGTTCATCTGCCATGTCCTGGCCCACCTCCGGGAAATAAATGTTGAGCGCCGGCCAAAGGACTGGCGCAGCACTGTCGTCTTAGTCTCTAGATTAGCCCGGAGAGGCAAGACGTGCATGCACAGATGATGGGACTGACAGCCGCACCCAAGCCGGACGCGACCGAAGCGCTGACCCGCGCTCTGGTTGCGCGCGCCGCCAATGGCGATGGTGCCGCTTTTGCCGAGCTGATCGAAGACCAATATGACCGCATCTATCGCACCGCCTGGCGCTGGTGCGGGCATCGCGACGATGCCGAGGACATTGCCCAGGAGGTCTGCGTCAAGATCGGCCAGGCCATTGCCCGCTTCGACGGCCGCAGCGCCTTTTCGAGCTGGGTCTATCGCATCACGCTCAATGCGGTGCGCGACTGGCAGAGGGCCGGCGCCCGGCGCGGGCGCCATGCCAATGCCTATGCCGAGGTGACGCCCACCGAAGCCGAGGCGGAACAGGAAGCGGCCGCCACCAGCAGCCAGCTCTGGGACGCGGTCCGCTCCCTGCCCGAAAAACAGCGCGACGCGGTGCTGCTGGTTTATGCCGAAGAGCTGAGCCATGCCGAAGCCGCCGCGATCATGGGCATCAAGGAAGCCACCGTTTCCTTCCACGTATTTGAAGCCCGCAAGACATTGAGGGGGCTGCTATGAGCTTTCCCGAAGACAAAGACCCGTTCGAAACGCTGAAGTCGGGTGCTGTGCCACCCGCGCGTGCTGCTGCCCGTGAATGCGCGCTCAACGCTGCCCGAGAGGCCTTCGACGCCGAACAGAAAAAAACTGCGCAGGCGCCCCAAGGAAAGCCAGCGGACGGCCGTCTCATGTCCATCATCAATTCCTTGAAGGGGATTTCGATCATGGACATGCGCATTCCTGTCGGCACCGCCGCCATTGCCCTGCTCGTGCTGCCGCTCGGCTGGCAGCTCTACAATACGACGTCGCTCACCCCGACCAGCCAGGTCGTGCCCCAGGTCAACCAGCCCGTGGAACTGGCCGAGACCGATGCCGACGCCACGCCCGAACCGGCCCCTGTGACGGAGGCCCGCGAGGAGGCTCCGGTCGACGCCGAAATGTCCCTGGCCGACCAGGCGGAGGCCGTGGCGCCGGTCGCGCCCGAGCCCATGATGACGGCCGAAAGCGAAGTGGGCCGGGCCAATGCCGCCACCAAAATGGCCGTTGGCATGCCTGCGCCGGTCGCATCCGCGGCTCCCGCCGGCGGCATGATGGCCGAGAGCGCCGCCGACTATATGCCGCCTTCGCAGGCCGTCATGCCGAGCGGCGACGAGTTTGCCGAGTTTGAAGAGCAGCGCCTGAGGGTCGCTGCCGAAGAGCCGGTCTCGACCTTCTCGCTCGATGTCGATACGGCCAGCTATGCCTATGCGCGCCGCCAGCTCGAGGATGGCTATGTGCCCGAGCGCGACGCGGTCCGCATCGAGGAGCTGATCAACTACTTCCCTTATGCCTATCCGGCGGCGGAGAGCGCCGAGGTGCCCTTCAAGCCCACAGTCATGGTCTACCCCACGCCCTGGAACGAGAAGACCCAGATCCTCCAGATCGGCATCAAGGGCTTCGAGCCCGAAGTGGCCGATACGCGCAGCAACCTGGTCTTTCTCATCGACACGTCCGGATCCATGGACGAGCCGGACAAGCTGCCGCTCCTCAAGCGGGCCTTCGGCCTGTTGCTCGACCAGCTCTCGGCCAATGACACGGTCTCCATCGTCACCTATGCCGGCTCGGCCGGCGTGGCGCTGAAACCCACCTCCGCCGACAACAAGGCCGAGATCATGGCGGCGCTGGACCAGCTCTGGGCCGGGGGCAGCACGGCCGGCGCCGAGGGGATCGAGCTGGCCTATCGCCTGGCCGAAGATGCGCGCATCGAGGGCGGCACCAACCGGGTGATCCTCGCCACCGACGGCGATTTCAATGTCGGCATCGACGATCCGGAAAAGCTCAAGGACTTCATCGCCGACAAGCGGGCAAGCGGCGTCAGCCTCTCGGTGCTCGGCTTCGGCCGCGGCAATCTCGACGACGCGACCATGCAGGCCCTGGCCCAGAACGGCAACGGCAATGCCAGCTACATTTCGAGCTTTGCCGAGGCCAAGAAGGTTCTGGTCGAGGAAATCGGCGGCACGCTCCACACCATTGCCAAGGATGTGAAGGTGCAGGTCGAGTTCAATCCGGCCGTGGTCGCCGAATATCGCCTGATCGGCTACGAGACCCGGCACCTCAACCGCGAGGATTTCAACAATGACGCGGTCGATGCCGGCGATGTCGGGGCAGGGACCACGGTCACCGCGCTTTATGAAATCACGCCGGCCGGTTCGGGTGGGGAACTGGTCGATCCGTTGCGCTATGGCGGGACGGATACCGGGGCGGCTTCGGAAGAGATCGCCTTCCTCAAGATGCGCTACAAGCTGCCCGATAGCGATGTCAGCCAATTGATCGAACAGCCCGTCACGGCCAGCGTCGTCTATGGCGACATTGGGGAGGCCGGCGTCGATGCCCAGTTTGCCGCCGCCGTCGCCGCCTTCGGACAAAAGCTCAAGGGCAGCGCCTATGGCACGGCCATGAGCTGGGACGAGGTCGAAGCCCTGGCCCAGGCCGGCCGCGGCCCGGACGAAGGCGGCTATCGGGCCGAGTTCATCCGCCTGGTCGACATGGCGAGCCTCTTGAAGCCCGATACCCATACCGATGTCTGCGACTTTGCCACCAGCGCGGATGACTGCGAATAGGAGCATAGCGACACCTCTCCCTTTGGGGGAGAGGTCGGCCGCAGGCCGGGTGAGGGGCCTGATCTTGGTTCAGCGTCTGCCCAAGGCTCCCTCACCCGCCGACTTCGTTGTCGACCTCTCCCCCAAGGGAGAGGTCAAGCCTATTCCAGCGGCTTCAA
>CBFGPB010000252.1:0-4221 GCA_965650545.1 uncultured Devosia sp.
TCGGCTGCGGGACGGACGGCCAGCGGCTTGGACCGCGCCTTCATGACCATGGGCAGGGCCGCGTTGCGTGGGGTGTTGAGGCGAAGATCGGCAGTAACCACGGCGGGCAGCGGCAGGGCGATGGTCTCGCGGCCATAATCGACCTCGCGGGTGACCTCGAGCTCAGCGCCGTTGAGCTTGATCTCGGAGGCGAAGGTGGCCTGGGGGCGATCGGTCAGGGCCGCGAGCATCTGGCCGACATGGTTGCTGTCGTCATCGACGGCCTGCTTGCCGAGGAGGACAAGGTCCGGCTTTTCCTCGTCGACAATCTTGGCCAGGAGCTTGGCGATGGCGAGGGTTTCGAGCGCAGCGTCGGTTTCGACGAGAATGCCGCGATGGGCACCCATGGCGAGGGCCGTGAGGATGACGTCGTTGCTGGCCTTGGGACCGATGGAGACAACGACGATCTCGCTCGCCTGCCCCGTCTCGGCGAGCTGGACGGCGGCTTCCACCGCGTGCTTGCAGAACGGGTTCATCGACATGCGCACGCCATTGGTCTCGACGCCCGAGCCATCGGGGCGCACCCGGATACGGACATTGTGATCGACCACGCGCTTGACCGCGACGAGGATTTTCATGAGCTGCTCCGTAAAGTTGGCCTCAAATCGCAAAATCGGCCGGAGGGGGCAAGGCGCGCAGAGGGAAATTCGGTTCGGTCGCGAGCGAAAGATTGGAAAGCGGTACCGAATGTCCGGGATGGGCTCCTGCCCAACAGAAACGAAATGGGATAAGGTTGACGCGATTTGATAGGACAGCGACATTGTCCTGTCTGCCCCGACTTCCGGATTGCCTGATGCCCGTTCTCAACCGCGTTGCCGAATTCCAGCCCGAAATCGCCGCCTGGCGACGGGACTTCCATGCCCATCCCGAAGTGCTGTTCGACGTGCACCGGACGGCGGGAATCGTGGCGGAGAAACTGCGGGCCTTCGGTTGCGACGAGGTGGTGACCGGCATCGGACGCACGGGCGTTGTCGGCATCATCAAGGGTCGGGGCGCAGGCACGCGCACCATCGGGCTGCGGGCCGACATGGACGCCCTGCCCATGACCGAGAAGACCGGCCTGCCGCATGCCTCGACCACGCCGGGCAAGATGCATGCCTGCGGCCACGATGGACATACGTCCATGCTGCTGGGTGCGGCCAAATACCTCGCCGAGACGCGCAATTTCGACGGGCGCGTGGCGCTGATCTTCCAGCCGGCCGAAGAGGGCGGCGGCGGCGGCAAGGTGATGCTCGAGGATGGTCTCATCGAGAAATTCGACATTGCCGAGGTCTATGGCATGCACAACTGGCCAGGCATGCCGGTCGGGACCTTCGGTATCCGCTCGGGCGGCATCATGGCCGCGACCGACCGGTTCTATATCGACATTACCGGCAAGGGCGGCCATGCGGCACGGCCGCAGCAGACGGTGGACCCGATCATCGTCGCCGCGCAGATGGTGACGGCGCTGCAGACCATCGTCTCGCGCAATCTCGACCCGCTGGATAGTGCGGTGCTGAGCGTCACCATGGTGGAGGCCGGCGAGGCCGACAATGTCATCTCGCGCACGGCCAAGATCACCGGCACCGTACGTACATTCGATGGCAATGTGCAGGACTTCATCGAGGCGCGGCTGGCCGAATTCGTGCCGCAATTTGCCCTGAGCTTTGGCGCCGAGGCGAGCGTGCGCTATGCCCGCGGCTATCCGGTGACGGTCAATGCCGAGGAGCAGACGCGCTTTGCCGCCGCCGTTGCCCGGGATGTGGTGGGCGCGGCCAATGTCGATGACGACGTGGCGCCGTCCATGGGCGGAGAGGATTTTTCCTTCATGCTCAACCGGCGGCCCGGCGCCTATATCTTCCTCGGCAATGGCAACTCGACCGAGTTGCACACCGACACCTACGACTTCAATGACGAGGCCATCCCGGTGGGCGTATCCTATTGGGTCAGGCTGGCAGAGAAGGCACTGCCTGTGACGGGTCGCTAGGCGCATGATGGCCGCCTGCAAAGCCGGCATTCCTGCGCTTCCGGTGCTCACGTACTGATGTACGCTGCGCGCCGGTTCTCGGAATCCCACCTTTTCGGCTGGCCCTGACGCGCCTCTTCTCCCGTCACTACCCTTTACCGCCCACGGGCAAGCCACATTGATCTATCCGATCAACCTTTTGCCCCGGCACCGGATCAGCTAAGGCTGGCGCATAATGCCTGCTCTGTTCTCACGATCCGACATACTTCCCGTCCTTCTGACCCTTGCCATTGCCGCTGCCGGCGGCGCGCTGGCGACAATCATCGGCCTGCCGGCCGGATGGCTGATGGGCGGGGCGCTGGCGGTGACCATTGCCGCCATGCTCGGCGCGCCGGTCAGGATGCCCGATGGGTTGCGGAACGTGGCCTTCGTGCTGATCGGCATGTCGATGGGCGCGAGCGTGGCGCCGGACAGTCTGTCCCTGTTGGCCAGCTGGCCCATATCGCTGGCGGCGCTGGCGCTCGAACTGGTAATCATTGTCGCCTCGACCGGCTGGATGCTGACACGCGTATTCAAGCTCGATGCCGGGACGGCCTATCTCAGTTCGTTTCCAGGGCATCTGAGCTTCGTCATGGGTATCGCCGCGACTGGCGTCGGCAATGCGCGGCAGATCGTCATCATCCAGGTCATCCGCATTCTCATGCTGACCATTGCCGTGCCGATCGGAGCAGTCTTCCTGCCGATCGACCAGTTTGCGCCGCCGATGCGCAACGATTTCCTTGGGCCCCTGCAACTGCTGCTGCTGGCCGCGGGCTGCGTGGCGGTTGGGCTGATCTTCATGCGCCTCAAGGTGCCGGCGGGGATGGTGCTGGGGGCCATGGCGGCGGCGACGGCGGCCAAGCTTGGCGGGCTCTATACCGAGGCCATGCCGACGCCATTGGTGATCGGCACCTTCATTCTCACCGGGGCGCTGATCGGATCGCGCTTCAAGGGCATTACCCGCGCCGAATTCCTGGCCGCGGCCAAGGGCGGGCTGATCGCGACCGGCATGACCGTTACCATAGTCACGGTGATGGCAATGGGCGTGGCGCAGCTGGTGGACATGCCTTTCGGGCAGATCTGGCTGGGCCTGTCCCCCGGAGCGCTCGAGGGCATGGGCGCGCTGGGGATCGCCCTGGGCTACGACACGGCCTTCATCGCCGCGCACCATGTGATCCGCCTGCTGATGCTGAGCTTTGCCATTCCGGCCGTGGTGATGCTGATCCGCTGGCAGGAGAGGCGGGGCAGAGCTTTGCCACAATCTGGGGGCATGACTGGCAGGGAAGGAGACCCCAGATGATCCGACTCGCTGCCGCCGCCCTGCTCGCTCTCGCGCTGACCAGCGCCACGCAGGCCTCGAGCGCGCAATGCCTGGTTTCCCGCCCGGGTGTCAGTGTCACCTTCGGCGTGACCATCGGCGTCGGCGAGGAATTCTCCGAAAGCGAGCAGAACGAATTCAACCTGATGCGGCTGCGGCAGATGGGCGTGGATGCCAGCCGCGCCGAGATGTGGGGCGGCTGCATCCGGGCCTTCGTGCCCAAGCCCGGTGGCGGGGAAGAGATGCAGTTCTTCCACCCCGACACGTTCGAGCGGGTCTATATGTAGGCCGCCCAAAGACGACTGCTGGTACTCGCGCTGTCGCGTTTGCGAACAGCAGGCGGCTCCGCCATTCGAGGTGCCCCTCGACCATAGGTCTCGCGGCCTCCTCACCTCTGATCGCGCCACCGGCGCAATCAGCCCTGCGGGACGGGTCGGAGTCTCATGGCCTTCGCGCCTCAAATCTCTCCACCGGAGAGACTTGCCCTAACGGGACGGCTTGAAGCTCACTTTCCCCTCGCCCGCTGGGGCGGGAAGGATGGCGAAGCCATTGGGGCCGAGATCGAGCCGTGAACCGTCGAGCGTGGCATTGTTGCTGACGGGCTCCAGTTCGAGCTCCACCTTGGAGAGCTTCACGCTCAGCGCCTCGGGCGAGAGATTGAAGACGCAGATGAGGTCCTTGTTGCCGGCGGAGCGGCGGTAGGCGAGGACCGGTTCGGCCGTGTTGAAGAAGGTGATGTCGCCCGTCACCAGTTGCGGATGGCTTTTGCGCCAGGCGAGCAGGGTTCGATAGAAGTTGAGGGTCGAATTGGGATCGGCATTCTGCACGTCGACGCTCAGCGCCGTATGCGCGGGCTTGACCGGCAGCCAGGGCTTGGCCG
>CBFGPB010000253.1:0-4205 GCA_965650545.1 uncultured Devosia sp.
ACGCCGACACAGAACTGAGTCAGGGCGGCGTCAAGTTTGACCAGAGCGCCCTGCGCCGCACGAGCGCAGCCGGCCATTACTGCTCAGGGGCTGACGACCATGCATCGGCGTGTGCGGCTTCGATCTTCGCAGCGACCCTTTCCTGCAACCGCCACAGGCTTCTATCGTGAAAGCCGAGTTCCTCCAGCTTGGACACTGTCTGCAGCAGATACTCGGCCATGGAGCCCCGAAATCCACAGGCGGTAGCCAGCACATTGGCGAGCTCGTCCTCGCTCAGCCCGGTGATATACCGGCGGCTTGTTCGATCCATCGCGAAAGTCAGGGCCACTAGCGGTCCTTGCGCAGTCACCACATTGATCCAGCGCCTTGGAAACGCCGTGGGCACCATACTCATCTCACGCCTGACAAGCTTGTTCAGCTCGGCCTCCAGCCCCATCTCGGGAAGGCGATAGACAACGCCACTGCACTGCCCACCGCGATCGAGCACCATCATCAGGCCGGGGTGTTCGCGATTGCCCCGGAAGCGATAATCCCAGCCGAGACAGAAGCGCCTGCGCCACCCATGCGCCACTGCCTTTGCTTTCTCCTCGAATGCTGTCTCCGGCATCCAGATCAGCGATCCGCACCCAAACAGCCAGAGTGGCCCTGCCGGTCGCTCGCGCATGATATGCGCGACGGTCTCGGCAAAGTCGCTCTCGGTCGCGGGTCGAAAGCCATCGAGCAGTTGCGGTCCCGGATCTGGAATCGTCCTGTGCACCAAGGTGACATGTCGTTCGCTCAGCCGCATCTGTCGGTTGGTCGAAGACATGTTCAACTCCGCCCTCTGCCTAAACCCAGCCTCTGAATTTGGGTGTGCCGCCGTCGGTTACCGATGGTTGGGCGGCACCATATCGATATCGGCTGAACGAGCCGCAGACACTTTCACGTCACAGTTTTGAGTCGAGGAGAATGCGCGATGCACGCCGGGGTCTGCCACCCTGTCATCGCGGCGTCCTACGTCATGAGGACGGCGTTGCAGCAACTGCAATATGCGTCGAAACAACATGCTTGGATCCCCCAGCGCAGCCTGTGGATACCAAAAAAGCATACTCCCCCATCTGCTGACTAATCAAGGAACTTGCCTGGTTCACGGGCGCCAGGCAAAGCAACAGCGGCATGCTTCTATTGTCAGGTCCAAAGCCCATCGGTCTGCCAACCACCCCGGTCCGAGCCGCGGCTACCCGTGTCCCTCAGAACCTGCCGCCGGTCTTCAAGTCGCCACGCTCGCAGGTACCGGACGATCCGGTTCCGACCTCATTGCGTTGGCAGGAAAAGCTTTCTTCGGCGCCTACTAGCTGACATCTGCCCGGCGAGCCACAATGACGACAGCAAGAATGAAAAAGATCGTCAGATTGATGACCCAGCCTGCGGGGACATACACTGTAGCCTCGCAGTGAATGCTCAATACGTCTTTCCCACAGAGCTGACCGCCATTGCTCAATACGTTATAGCCGAGAGCTGCCTGGAAGACAGATCCTGCGACCAGAGCTACGACGGTTAGCTTGGGCGGCACAACAGCGAGGGCTATGCTGGGAATTGTCATCCACCATGAATAGGCAACCAATAGCCACATTGGCGAAAGAACCCATACCACGTCACTCATAGTGCCTACCCACGATCAGTCTGGGCCGAATGCTTTCGAACTGTGCCGAGGTGTTCTGGCTGAAATCGACCCCGCCGCAGCCCGCACGACAATGGTAGTGAGTAGCGCGCCCCCTCAGAACCCGCCGCCGGTCTTGAACCCGCCATGCTTGCGCGTTCCGGACGAGCCGGTGCGTGGCCGCGAAAAACCACCGCCGCCCGAGGAGCCGCTGCCCCAGCCACCGCCGAAGCCGCCGGAGGAGGGCTTGCTCTTGCGGCCCGACGAGCCGCCGAAGCTGCTGTCGGGCCATTGGAAGCCGCCACCACTGGGGGGCCAGGGATTGTCCTGGCGGGTTTGGCGGGTCGGGCGGTAGCCCGAGCCCCATTCGCTGCCGGGGGCCCAGTTCTGGCTCTTGCGCCACTGGTCCCAGTAGCTCGCCGCCGAAATGCCGCCGCGCAGGAAGTCGTTGAGGAGGTCCCCCACGAGGCGATCTTCCCGGAAGCTCGATCCGGGATCGTCGAAGCGCTGCTTCTTGAACTCCCACTGGATGTCTTCCAGCTCGCGCCGCCGCGCCGCCAGCGTCTTCAAGCGCTCCTGCTGTTCGCGGCTTTCTTCCGCTTCCTCGCGCATACGGGCGCGGACGTCGTCGATCTGGGCGACAATGGTATCGTCCTGGCCAGTGCGGGTCTTGCGCGCTTCGGCAAGCAGGGTCTGGATGTCCTCGCGGGCGAGGGCAGCTGCCAGGTCATTGGCGGCGCTTTCGAAAGCCGGATCCCGGCCCTCGGCGAGCGATTGCAGCGTGGCGGCCGCGGCGTCGCGCTGGTCCTCGATGGCGGTGATTTCGGCGTCGATCTTTTCGATCTCGGCCTGGGCCTCGGCAATGGCGGCGCGCACCGGCTTGCCGCCGGCGGCATCGACGGCTTCGGCCTCCAGCGCGGCCAGCCGGGCTTCGGCTGCCGTCACATTGGCTTCCTGCTGCTCGGCATGCTCGCGCAGCCGAAGCGGGATTTCATTGAGCATGGCATAATTGGGCCGCGCCTTGGCAAAGCCGACGAGGTCGGCCACGAGGCTGTCGAGGTAGCGCGTCAGGTTGCCGGCCTTGTACGTAGAGGTGCCATAGCCCGCATCCCACAGATACATGAACAGCGGATCGTCGCGGTAAGGCCGGCCCTTTTCCTCGCGGTCGGCTTCGGCCTGCTCGGTCTTGCGCATGGACTGTTCGGCAATGCGGTCGAGCTCTTCGGTTTCGGTCCGCTGGGCCACGAAGTCGGGATCGGCGGCAAGCCTGGCCGCCTGTGCCCTGGTCAGTTCGTTGAGTTGCGCCTGCTGCGCTTCGAGCTGCGCCAGCGCCTTGGCGCGCCGGTCAGTCAACTCGGCGCGTGTGGCGTCGAGGCCGGCAATGGTCTTCTCGGCCTTGCTGACATCCTTGGCATGGGCCTTGAGCATGTCGCGGGCCTTGGCCTCGGCGCCCGAAATGCGCTCGTCAAGCTCGGCCTGCACCGCCGGGTCGAGCCGGAGGCGCGCCAATTGCCGGAAGAGTTCCGCTTCGTGTTCGCGCGTCTTGCTCAGGCGTTCGGAGGCGCGCGCCACGCGCTTGGACACTTCATCCTCTTCGCGGCGGATGTCGCGCATGGCGTCTTCAAGGCTGGCCAGGGCCTGGGGGCCGCGTATGCTCATGGGCCTACCACTGGGTCACGGCGCCGCCCAGGACGGGCATGGCATATTGAACATCAAGGAAACCGTCCGACTTGCGGCCCACCAGATTGGTCTGGATGATCCCGTCGTCGAGCTTGTCGGCAGCAACGGCATTGTAGACGCTTTCGGGGACGCGCACGCCCCAGATCGCGACAGTCTCGGTCTGCCCGTTTTCCTCGTTGAGGATGGGCAGGGACAGGATGTTCCCATCCGGATCGACGGCCTCCACCACGACATAATAGTTGGTCGCCTCGGTATTGACCTCGGGGAATGTCCAGAACCCGGACTGGACGCCTTCGCGGTTGACCACGCGCAGGGCATATTGCTGGCGGAGCAGGTCGCGCAATTCCGTCAGATCCGCGACGGCACCCTCGGCCCCGGCGCGATTGCCTTCGGCGGCAAAGGCCTTGCCGCGCTCCACGAGTGCCTCGGCCTGGGTCACGGCCTGCTGCACCTTGGTCTCGTTGTAGATGGTCTGGTAGAGCGCATCCATCTGCGCCGGCAGGCCTTCGGTCAGCTCGATGCGCGCCTGCTCGGCCTGGCTGTTCTGCCAGGGCTGCCAGATGCCGAAATAGCCCACGCCCGCCACCAGCAGCACGCCCAGCACGGCCAGGACCGGCCGGCCCCACTGCTTGCGCCCGACATAGAGCCGCGCCAGCGTGGTGCCCAGGCTTGGGGCCGGGGGCGTGTAGGTGAAGCGGCTTTCCGCGAGCGCCGCCACCCCTTCCTTGAGGATATGGTCGGGCACTTCGATGCCCTGCTGGTGGTAGAGGTCCCGCAGCTTGTCGATGAGCTGCTTTTCCCGGTTCACGCCATCGAGTTCACGCGTCACCAGGTCCTGCCGGTGACGGAGCGTGTCGACCACGTCCATCGCCAGCATGACTTCATC
>CBFGPB010000254.1:0-4194 GCA_965650545.1 uncultured Devosia sp.
CGCCCTCGCCGCCCTCTCGGCAGCCATCGCCATGGCCGTCACGCGCCTGCTTTTCCGCATCGTCGGTCCACGCCGCACGCGCCTCATCGCCCAGATCATCGCGGGCATCGTCGGCGCCGGCTTCGTCATCGGCATCCAGGCCGCTGCCATCCTCTCCCACGAGGGATTTTCCCGGCTCGCCTTCTTTCAGTCCGATAGCCTGATCGCGGCTGCGCCGGACGAGGCCAGCCTGCTCTGGCTTCCGGCTCGGGCTGTCCTTGGTGAACCGCTCCCGGCCTTGGCTCTTGTCAGCTTTTCCTTGGCCATTCTCGTCCTCACCACCGCCCTCATCGCCCCCAGCTATGGCCGCCTGGCCTCGGCCGCTGCCGGCCTCACCCACATTCGCAGCCAGCGCCGCCCCGCCGCCCGCAGCTTCGCCCCCACCACCCAGCGCCAGGCGCTGCGACGCAAGGAGTGGAAACTGCTTCGTCGCGATCCCTGGCTGCTGTCGCAAACGCTCATGCAACTGCTCTATTTGGTGCCGCCGGCCTTGCTGCTCTGGATCAACTTCGGCGCCGGGGCCGGCGAAGGCACGTTCGTGGTCGTCGTGCCTGTGCTGGTCATGGCCTGCGGCCAACTGGCCGGCGGTCTCGCCTGGCTGGCCATTTCCGGCGAAGATGCCCACGACCTTGTCGCCACCGCGCCCCTGACCCAGGCCACCATCCTGCGCGCCAAGATCGAGGCGGTCCTTGCGGTCATTGCCATCGTCCTGGCGCCCCTCATCCTCCTGCTGGCCTTCGCTGCGTGGCCCATGGCGTTCATCACCGCCCTTTGCGCCCTCCTCGCCGCGGCCGCCTCAACCGCCATCCAGCTTTGGTTCCGGGTCACCGCAAAACGTTCCATGTTTCGGCGGCGCCAGGTCGCGTCCCGCGCCGCAACGCTCAGCGAAGCCTTCTCCTCGATCCTTTGGGCGGCCACCGGAGCACTCTGGGCAGCAGGTTCGATCCTTGCTGTCGGCCCGGCTATTCTCGCACTGGGCGTGCTTGGCCTGGCGCGGATTATCGCCCCAAGGAAGGCCTAGTTCAGGTCGATTTCCAGTCGCACCAGGAAACCACCAACCGTTCAAGCTCAGGCGTTTTCGCCGCCAGGTCGGCTTCATCCACGACCTTCATCGTGCGCGCCTCGTCTCCCGTCCCTTCCAGACTGGGAAAATCCCCTGGAATGCGTGCTCCATTGTGAAACAACAGGCTCACGTGCTTTTTGGATCGCGGGTTGAAGCTGGCAAGATTGCCGTTGCAGGTGAAGGTCGGCGTCTTCCACTTGATCGTCTCACCTAGCCGCTGATCTGCCGCCAGCATCACGCGGCGCACCGCCTGCATCAGGGCCTTTTGCGGCAAATCGTAATCATCGAACCAGGCATCGACCTCTTGCTTGCTCATGCTCTCCTCCCGTTGACGCGCGAGAGGGGTAGCTTCTGCCTTTTTGACAGGCGGTCAATCGCTAGAACAGCACTGCCAGGCCCATGAATGCGAGCACGAGGATCAGGGCAACGCCGATCAACATGATCGCGGCGACGACCTTTGCCAGCGTGGCAGCCGCCCCCGCCAGCCCGGTAAAGCCCATGGCGCCGGCCACCAGCGCAACAATGATGAGGATAAGTAGCAGCTGCAGCATGACGCTCTGACCTCTGTGTCTGTCAGGTGACAACGCCGCTCCCGCCACGATGTTCCGCGGCGGAGGGGGCCATCTTAACCGGATGTCAGCGCCCGTCGGGCATGCTTGACCGAGGATCGTGGAGAAAGCCCGTGCGGCAACTGGTCAGGTGGAGCGCAGCCGCCGCGGCAATTCTGGTACTGGTCGGCCTGAGCATGAGCGGCATGCTGTCGTCCCTCGACAGCCGGCTCACCGATTGGCGGCTGGCCGCCAATACCATTCCGGCAAGCGGCAACACGGTTCTCGTAGAAATCGACAGCAAGAGCCTTGAAGAGGTCGGCGTGTGGCCTTGGCCGCGCTCTCTCCATGCCAGCCTTCTTGATCGCCTGATGGAAGCCGGCGCCGATGAAGTCGCCTTCGACATCGACTTTTCCAGCGCCAGCGACCCTTTCGACGATGCCCTGTTCACGGCCGCGCTCGAGCGTGCCGGTGGCTATGCCTGGCTTGCCGCCTTTGCACAGGCCGATGTCCACCGCGCCATGGCCTTCGCGCGTCCGCTCCCCGAATTTTCGGCCGCCGCGGGACCGGTTCTGGTCAATGTCCTCCTTGATCCGATCAGCGGGCGTGCCCGCAGCCTGCCCACTTTCGCCAGTGACGAGAGCGGCACGATCCCAGCACTCGCTGTCCAGCTGACCCGTCCATCGGTTGAGCTCCCCGATATCCTGCACGTGGACTTCTCGATAGACATGGCCGGCATTGCGCGCTTCAGCTTCACCGACGTGCTCTATGGCAGGGTGGACCCGACCGCCTTTGCCGGCCGCAAGGTCGTGGTGGGCGCCAGCGCCATCGAATTGCGGGACTTCTTCACCGTGCCGCGCTACGGCGTCATTCCTGGCCCCATGCTGCAGGCCATGGCCGTCGAAACGCTGGCCGCCGGACGCATCCTGACCGATTGGGGCAGCCTGCCGGCGCTGATTGTCACCACTGTGCTGACAATCTGCCTGCTCCTGATCCGGCGCAGGTTGAACCTGCCCACTATCGGCTTGCTGTTGCTCGGCTGTGCCATTGTCGGCGAAGGTTTGGCGCTGCTTGCCTATGCCCATCTGAATCTGATCGTCACGACGGCAGCCCTGCACATTGGCGTGGTGTTCCTCTTCGGACTGGCCCTGGCCGACAATGGCTACAACCACCTTCTCGCCCGCCGCGACGCCCAAGGGCGCCTTCGCTATCTGGCCACGCATGACGCCTCTACGGGCCTGCTCTCCCGCCTGGGCCTCCTCGCCCTTCCGGAGAGCGCCGACCGGCGCATGATGATTGTCCTTCATATCCGGGCCATGGAGGAGCTGCGCGCCACCCTCGGGCACGAACTTGTCGAACGCCTTCTGGTGCAGTTTTCGCACCGGCTGTCCCATACCGGCTTTGCCGAGGTCGCGCGCGTGGCTCCTGCTGCCTTCGCCCTTTGCGATCGTGACCACGGGGATGCGGACCGCCTGTCCACCTCAGCCAGGCAACTTACCCGCACCCTGTCAGGCAACTACAGCGTCGATGGGCACAATCTGCATGTCGAAGTCATGGCCGGGTATGCAGCCGGCACCAGCGCCCGTGCAGACCTGCTCAATCAGGCCGACACCGCAGTCATCCAGGCCCGGTCCTCGAGGATGGCCGTTCGCGGTTTCAGTCCGGCAGATCAGTTGGCCATGGACCGACATCGCCAGCTCGACCGGGACCTGCGCCAGGCGATCGGCCGCAACCAGTTGCGCCTCATCTTTCAGCCGCAGGTTGACCTGCGCACCCGTCACATTGTGGGTGCCGAAACCCTCATGCGCTGGGAGCACCCCGATCTTGGCCTCATCTCGCCGGCAGAATTCATCCCTCTGGCCGAAGAGACCGGGTTGATCGTCGATTTGGGCCGTTGGGTCTTGTGGGAGGCCTGCCAGCAGGCCATCGCATGGCCCGAGCCCATCACGGTCGCCGTCAACGTCTCCCCCATTCAATTCCAGCATGAGGGATTCCTCGCCACGGTCGAGACGGCGTTGCGGCGATCCGGCCTACCGTCGTCGCGGCTTGAGCTGGAAATCACCGAAAGCGAACGGGTGGCCGACCCGGGTCGCGTCCGCGAGGTTATGTGGCGCCTGCAAGGGCTTGGCATCCGGCTATCCATCGATGATTTCGGAACCGGCTATGCCTCGCTGAGCTATTTCCGCGACTTGCCCTTTGAGACCGTCAAGATCGACCAGAGCTTCGTGCGCGACCGCTCTTCACCCGAGGACAGAAAGCTGCTGGCCGCGATCGTGGCGCTGTCGGCGGCCATGGGCAAGCTGACCGTTGCCGAGGGTATCGAAGACGAAATGGTTGCCAGCCATTTGGCCGCCATGGGCTGCAATTTTGGGCAAGGCTACTATTTCGGCCGTCCCATTTCGAGCGAAGAGCTATCCGATCTGATACTCTCCAAATCGACACGCAGGAAAGCCTAGAGGCCCAGGCCGAGACCGAGCCTCAGGCCGTTCCCGTTCCCGTTCCCGTTCCCGTTCCCGTTCCCGTTCCCGTTCCCGTTCCCGTTCC
>CBFGPB010000255.1:0-4178 GCA_965650545.1 uncultured Devosia sp.
CATCTGCCGGGTGACGAGGTCTTCATAGTAGCGGCGACGGGCGGCGCCGTCGTGAATCAGGCCTTCAACCTTGTGGCGCAAGCTACCGGCGAGACTCGCGATTTTGCCGATGCCGGGCGCCAGCAGCGCTTCGATCTGCGCCCGCACGAGACGGGCCAGAACCGGCGCATCGCCTTCAGTGGAAATCGCCACCGTCAACGGTGCGCGGTCGACGATGGACGGGGTGTAGAAGTCGCATTCGCCGGGAACGTCGACGACATTGAGAGGAATGCCAAAGCGGCGCGCCTCGGCCTTGGCCAGTTCCGCGTCTTCGCCTTCTTCGGCAACGAACAAGAGCGCCGCGCCAGCAATGTCATCCGCGCGGACAGCGCGCTCGAACACGGTCACGGGAAATGCCGAGAAATCGGTCTCGATAAGGCGGGAATAAATCTCTATCGAAGCAGTCGTCTTAGAAACCAACCGGACCTTGTTGAGGGCTTCGTCGGTGCCGCCGACGATGATGATGCGCTTGCCCTTGACCTTGAAGCTCAACGGAAATGTGTTGAGAAGTCCCATAGTCGTCCTGTTCGCGAGATGGGGGAAAATAGTCCAAACCGGCCCCACGCAACAAGACGTTGAAAATCAATAGCTTTTATATTTCCCTACGAGTGCCGTGCTTGGAAACGGGACATGGGGTTTGCACCGGCGCCCGCCAAATGAATCTTCACCCACGGTCGGGATAGAATTTTTTGCCTGAAGGGCGCGATTTTCGAGGCCTCAGCCTTGGCGGCTTGGGACATGCACCACCAGGCCATCAAGCGCGTCGCGCACCTTGATCTGACAGGAAAGGCGGCTGCTGTCGCGCACGTCAAAGGCGAAATCGAGCATGTCCTCTTCCATCGTGGACGGCCCGCCCACGATCTCGCGCCAGGCGTCGTCGATATAGACGTGGCAGGTGGCACAGGTGCAGGCGCCGCCGCATTCAGCCACGATCCCGGGCACCGCATTCATGATGGCGGTCTCCATCACCGTCGAGCCGTTTTGCCCTTCGGTTTCAATGCGTTCGCCGGAATTGGTGACATAGGTGATCTTGGTCATGGGGGCCCTGTAACGGTCGGGATCAAAGGTCGAGCAGACCTTCAAGATAGTGCTTTTCGATGCCGAACATAGCCTTGACCGCCGCAATGCGGTCAAGCGCTGCCTGGCGGGAACCGGTATTGCCCTTCTGCGCGACGATGAGGTTGTTCTTGGGTGTATGCGCGTCCGAGACGAACTCGAAGACCTTGGTGCGATAACCGCTGGCTTCCAGCAGCAGTGCCCGGAGCCCGTCGGTCACCATCTCCGCCTGCTTTTCCATGAAGGTGCCATGGCGCAGCAGGAAGTCGAGCCGGTCATCGGACTTGCCCGCCTCGATCTGGCGCCTGATCTGCTTGTGGCAGCAGGGCGCCACGGCAATCAGCCCTGCCCCGGCCTTGATGCCCTGAAAGATGGCGTCGTCGGTGGCCGTGTCGCAGGCATGGAGCGCAATGACCGCGTCGGCGCCGGAGGCGTCATAGTCGAGGATGGACCCGGCCTCGAAGCGCAGGCCGTCAAAGCCGCTCTTTTGGGCCAGCGCATTGCCGTCGGCGACCAGGGCCGGCCGCAGTTCGACGCCAATGATTTCAGCGGGTTGAGCCGCCCGGTTGGCGAGGTAGTCGTAGAGCGCGAAATCGAGATAGCCCTTGCCCGCACCCATATCGAGGATGCGCGGATTCTTTGCCTTAAGCCCCTGAATCAGGGGGGCAAAGATTTCGACCATCTTGTTGATCTGGCGGAACTTGTCCTGCGCGTCGTTGCGCACGGCGCCGTCCTTGCCGGTGATGCCGAGGGCGTGGAGCCAGACGGCAGACGTATCGGTCAGTGCGTGATTCTTGGCCCGGTTGTGACTGGTCTCAACCGCCTCGCGACCCGAGACATCGCTGCGCTTCAAGCGCTGCTTGTCGCCCTGGCGCTCGAATTGCAGGTCAAACCCGGTCGCTTCGAGACGGGCGCTGCGATAGTGCTGTGCTAGACCTTGGGTGAGGAAAGCGACCGCTTCGTCGAGCGAAAGATTCTTGGTGATGTCGCGGGTCTTGTAGCGGAACACCAAACTCACCCGATCGCCGGCCTTGATGGCAACCTTGCGCCCCTCGACTAACTTCAGATCAGCCTCCGGTCCGTGATAGCCGCCCAGCTTCAGCCGGGTAATCGACCCATCGGCAAAGGCCTCAGAAAAGGCCGTCACGAACTCTGCAATGCGGTCAGGCGCGCTCAATGCCGTTCCTTGGTGGTGAGGAACCGGATTTTCGGCCAGTCCTGCTTGGCGCGATCGGCCCACCAGGCATTTTGCGCCAGGAAGACCGGCGCCTCGCTCCGATCCTCGGCCATGTTGACCTTCTGGGCCGCAATGAAGCGCTTGAGCTCGTCCGGGTCATCGCTTTCGATCCAGCGCGCCACCTCAAAACCCATGCTCTCGAAGGTGATCGGCACGCCATATTCGCCAGCCACGCGGGCCGCGAGCACTTCGAGCTGCAACTGCCCGACAACGCCCACGATCCAGTCGGCACCCACCATGCGGCGGAACACCTGGGTGACGCCCTCCTCGGCCAGATCCGAAAGGGCCTTGGACATCTGCTTGGTCTTCATCGCGTCGGTGAGGCGCACGCGGCGGATGATTTCCGGCGCGAAGTTCGGGATACCGGTGACGTTGATATTGGCGCCTTCGGTCAGCGTATCGCCCACCGACAGCGTGCCGTGATTGGGAATGCCGACAATGTCCCCCGCCACCGCCTCTTCGGCCAGCTCGCGATTGTTGCCGAAGAAGAACATTGGGTTCGACACAGCCATATCCTTGCCCGACCGCACATTCTTCAAACGCATGCCGCGCTCGAACTTGCCCGAGCACAGGCGCACGAAGGCGATGCGGTCGCGGTGATTGGCGTCCATGTTCGCCTGCACCTTGAACACGAAGCCGGTGACCTTCTTGTCCGAGGGCGCGATTGGCGCCGGCAGCGCCGGTTGCGGCCGCGGCTCCGGACCCCAGTCGCCCAGCGTGCGCAGCAATTCGGCCACCGACACACCCTTGAGCGCCGAGCCGAACAGAACCGGGCTCAGGTGCCCCTCGTGGAAGGTCTTGAGATCGAAGCCCGGCAGCATGGCTTGCGCCATCTCGAGAGTTTCGAGCGCGGTCATGAAGACCGGATTGTCGACCAGTTCCTCGACCTCAAGCAGGTCTTCAAGGCTCTCGAATTCGGCAATGATCTTGCCCTGCGGATTGAGCACACGCTTTTCCACGAGGTCGATATAGCCGCCGAAGTCGACGCCCTGGCCGATGGGCCAGAGCACGGGCGTCAGGTCCAGCGCCAGCTTGGACTGGATTTCGTCGATCAGGTCGAGCGGCGCCTGGCCCTCGCGGTCCACCTTGTTGATGAAGGTGATGATCGGAATGTCGCGCAAGCGGCAGACTTCGAACAGCTTCAGCGTCTGGCTCTCGATGCCCTTGGCGGCGTCGATCACCATGATGGCCGCGTCGACGGCGGTCAGCGTGCGATAGGTGTCCTCGGAAAAGTCCGAGTGGCCGGGCGTATCGAGCAGGTTCAGCGTCAGCCCGTCATAGTCGAAGGTCATGACCGACGAGGTGATGGAAATGCCGCGCTGCTGCTCCATTTCCATCCAGTCCGACCGCGTCGAGCGCTGGCCGGCCTTGCCGCGCACGGCGCCGGCTTGCTGGATCGCACCGGCGGCGGCGAGCAGGCGCTCGGTCAGCGTGGTCTTGCCAGCGTCGGGGTGCGAAATGATCGCAAAGGTGCGGCGGGTCTGGAACGGGTAGAGCTCGGCACGAGGCCGGGCCTCGGCAGCGGATGACAGGGTCGACATGGGATCTTTTGGCATGGGGCGCCGGAATGGGGCGCACGTCACAAACTGGACGCTCTATAAAAGAAGGCGCCCAAAGGGTCAAATGTCGAAGCGGTGAGCCCACTTGCCACCCGGTGGTTCCCGGCCTAGCCTCCCTCTGCGCGAGCGGAGGCCCAGATGCATCAGGTTCAGGAACGGCTGACCGATATCCACCCCCTCGTCCAGTCGGTCAACCGCACGGTATTCGCCCGCGACGGTCAGATGACCTTTCTGCCCGACCAGGCCTGGGACCTCACCTTCATCCGCAACCGCCACGGACTGATGGT
>CBFGPB010000256.1:0-4170 GCA_965650545.1 uncultured Devosia sp.
TCTCCCGCATGCAAGGTCAGGAGGCCGGCGCATCGGTGCTGCGCCGGCCGGTTCAGGTCAGACCATCGTCTTGATGGCGAGGCTGTCGAGATAGGCCTGGGGATCGGCGGGGTCGAAGACCTTGCCATCGAAGAAGGTCTCGACGCCGCGGCTATCGCCAGAGGGCAGATCGGCGAGGCCGAGTTCCGCGGCCGCTTCGAGCCATAGGTCGGAGCGGTTGGTCTGGTCGACCATCGCCTTGACGTCGGTCGTGCCGGGGAAGTAGCCCCAACGCATGTTCTCGGTCATGAACCAGGTGTCGAGGCTCTTCCAGGGGTAGGAGGTTTCGCCCTTCTCGCCCCAGAACTTCATGTAGAGATTGGTGCCGGTCTCGACGCGGCCATTGCCGTAATTGATGTCGCCCTTGATGCGGCCGATAATGTCGGCGACGGGAACATTGTACCACTGGCGGCGGCCGATGATCTCGGCCATCTCCTGCTTGTTGTCCATGCTGTCGCACCATTGCTGGGCTTCCATCACGGCCATCATGATCGCCTTGGTGGCGATGGGGTTGGCGTCGACCCAGTCGGCGCGCATGCCCAGGACCTTTTCCGGATGGTGGAACCAGAGTTCGCCCGTGGTGGCGGCGGTAAAGCCGATGCCCTGGTTGACGAGCTGCTCGTTCCAAGGCTCGCCCACGCAGAAAGCATCCATGGTGCCGACCTTCATGTTGGCGACCATCTGCGGCGGCGGCACGACGATGACGTCGACATCCACGTTCGGCACAATGCCGCCTGCGGCCAGCCAGTAGCGGAGCCACAGGTCATGGGTACCGCCCGGGAAGGTCATGGCCGCCGAGGGGGCCTTGCCTTCGGCCTTGGCCTTGGCAAAGGCCTCCTTGAGCGGGCTGGAATCGAGGCCGACACCGGTATCGGCATAGGCCTGTGACACGGAAAGTCCCTGGCAGTCTTCATTGAGACCAAGCAGGGTGTACATGGGCAGCGGCTGGTTGTTCTGCATGACCGAGCCGGAAGAATAGAGATGGACCTTGGGGCGCAGGATGTGGCCGCCATCGATGCCGCCGCCCGCGGAGCCCAGGGCCATGTTGTCGCGCGTCGCACCCCAGCTCGCCTGCTTCTCGATGGCCATATCGGGCAGGCCATACTTTTCGAAAATGCCCTTTTCCTTGGCGATGATCAGCGGCGCGGAGTCGGTGAGGGCGATATAGCCCAGCTTCGTGCCCGAAACTTCGGGCCCTGCGCCCTGCGCAAAAGCTCCTGCGGGAAACAGGGTCTTGGCTGCAAGCAGGGTGGCCGCTGTAGCCGTTGCGCCCTTGAGGAAAGAGCGGCGAGTGGTGGTCGTTTGCGTCATCGCGTTCTCCAGTTGCACCATGCAACAAAACAAAAAGCCGCCAACGGGAGACGAGCCGGCCGAACGAGCCGGATCGCTACCAGTTGGCGGCCTTGCCTTTTGACGCCCATCATTGGACGCCGATTGTGAAGAGCTGTCTTGGGAGGAGCTCTGTCGGCCACGACATTGCAGGAAGCATGCCAAGTCACCGCTTCCTCGATTTTTCAAGGAATCCGAGACTGTTAGGGCGGTAGCCTAATAATTAGGCAATGGCAAAAATGCCCGCAACATGGGCAAAATGGCCATGCGCGAGCAAAAAATGGACACAGAATGCTTGTGCCTAAAAGGTGTGCGTCAGCGGATCCGCTGCCCGGCGATATAGGCGTCCAGGGACCCCGGATCGAAAATGGCGCCGTCGAAGAAGCGGTTCGGTCCGAGTTCGATGACCCCGTTGGTCGCCGGAATCACATGGCGCTGCGTCTGGTCGCCCGAGGGGCGGTAGTCCTCGACAGGGACGGGGACGCCCATGTCGGCGAGGGCGGCACGGTAAAGATCCGGGCGGAAGGTCGCCGCGGCGATTTCGGCATTGGCCGGGCTGGCCTCGACTTCGCCCCAGCGCACCATCTGGCTGTAGTACCAGAGCGCATGGCTCTTCCAGGGGAAGTTGGCTGCACCGGCATGCGGGACGAAATAGTCGGGGATGGACACTGTACGGATGCCACCGTCGATCTGGCCGGTAAGCGCCCGCTCGACGATGTCGACCGGCAGGTTGAGATAATTGGGGCCGGCCATGATGGCCGCGGCGTGAAGCCGGTTCTCCTCTTCCTGGCACCACTCGCCGGCCCGATAGATGGCGCGGATAATGCCAGCAACCCAGTCGGGGTGCCGTTCGGCCCAGTCGGCCCTCAGGCCGATGGCCTTGTCAGGACTCCACTGCCAGATCGACGATTTGGTCGTGGCAATGCGGGCACCATTGCGTGCGACGCCAACGCTGTTCCAGGGCTCACCGACGCAGTAGCCGTCAAGGCCGCCCCCGCTGAGCGCTTCCGGCAGCAGGGGTGGCGGGAGGACGACGATTTCAACATCGCGGTCGGGCACGATGCCGCTGGCGGCCAGCCAATAGCGCAGCTCGTAATTGTGCGAGGATGTCTGATGCACGACGCCAAAGCGCAGTTTACGCGCGCTGGAGCGGACAACCCTGGCAAGGGCCTGCCCGGCAGGGCCGGCAGCCAGATCGCCCGGTGCACCCGCATCGGCCATGGCGGCCCAGAGTTCGGCGCTGACGGTAATGGCATTGTTGCCCAGGCCCGTCATCACCGGCGCGATCATCGGCTTGGCAATGGGTGTCAGTCCCAGGCTGGCAGCGATGGGCATGGGCGCGAGGACGAGCGAAATGTCGAAATGGCCCAGCGCGGTGCGATCGCGGATATTGGCCCACGAGGTTTCCCTTGTGAGGCCGAGGGTGAAGCCCTCCTCCTCGGCAAATCCCATTTCATGAGCGAGAACGAGAAGGACGCTGTCGAGCAGGGGCAGGAAGCCGGCGGTGATATGAGGTTGGGACATGGCTGTTTCCTACGGCCCCAGCAGGTTGGCGGCCGTGACAAGACTCTGGGCGATGTCCACGAGCCGTCGGTTCTGGTTCATGGCGGTCTTGCGCAGGAGCGCATAGGCATCCGCTTCACTCAGGCCTTTGGTCTTCATCAGGATGCCCTTGGCTTGGTCGACGATCTTGCGTTCTTCAAGCGCGCTGCGCGCTTCTTCCAGCTCGCGCGTCAGGCGCGAAAAGGCGTTGAAGCGCGAAATGGCCATGTCGAGAATGGGTTTGACCCGCTCCTTTTTCAGACCATCCACCACATAGGCCGACACGCCCGCCTCGACGGCCTTTTCGATCATGGCGCCATCGGAGCGGTCGACGAACATGGCAATGGGGCGCTGAATGGCGCGACTCAATGAGAAGAAGTGCTCAAGCGTGTCGCGCTTGGGATTTTCCAGGTCGATGAAGACGACGTCGGGCGAGGTCTGGGCAATGGTGCGCGCCACCTCGTTGACGTCATGGATCACAGCGACGCGGACATAGCCTGCCTCGCGCAGACCCTCCTCGATGATCGAGGCGCGGATGCGATTCTCGTCGATGATCAGAATGGACAGGTCGGGTCTAGACATCGAGCGCACTTATCCTGCTGCCCAGAAAAAGCACAAGTGCCCAAAATGCACGTTTGCGAAGCAAAGACCGCTTGTGCTGGGAGCGGCCCCAATCTTGCCTGCGCTACTTCACCTCGTTGCGCCAGCTGTATTGCGGTGAATAGCCCAGCATGCGCTTGGCCTTCTCGATGGAGAGAAGGGTGCTGTTGGTGCCGATATTGCCCTTTTGCTCGACGCCCGGAAACACTTCGGCGAGCAGGGACATGTTGGAGCGGGACATCACCGAATCCGCATTGGCAATGATGAAGGCCTCAAAACCCTTGAAGTCGGCCTGGATGGCGCGCCGCACAGCCTGCGCGCCGTCGCGGGCGTCGATATAGGCCCAGAGGTTCCATTTGCGCTGGCGCGGGTCGCTGTCGAAGCCGGGGAAGGCCTTGTAGTCCTCTGGGTACATGACATTGGAGAATCGGAGCCCCACCATGCGCAGGTCGGGATCCCAGCGGCAGAACTGGGCGGCCATGGTTTCGTCGAGCAGCTTGCCCAGCGAATAGGCGCTTTCCGGGCGCGGAAAGTATTCCTCGTCCACCGGAGCATAGGGCGGGGGCGTATCGAAAGGCAGACCAAGGACCGTTTCGCTTGAGGCGAAGACGACATTCTTGATGCCGGCGAGCCGGCAGGCCTCGAAGACATTGTAGCTGG
>CBFGPB010000257.1:0-4146 GCA_965650545.1 uncultured Devosia sp.
TAGTACGTCCCCTGCTGCGGCTGGCTGAGGATGATGAGGTTCCCGTCCGGATCGCGCAACTTGGCCGTCTTGAAGAAATGCCCGATGGCCTTGGCGACCGGCTTGATGCCGTGGATTTCGAGCCGCGCCAGTTCCTCGGCAATGTCGTCGACGATGAGCATGACGAAACTCGCCCCGGCCCGGTCGGCATCGCTCATCACATGCACCCAGCCGCCGCCGGGCAATTTCCATTCGGCCACGTCCACCATGGTGCGGGCATCGGCCGGGCGACCGAAGAGATATTCGTACCAGATGAGGGACTGGCCCAGGTCCTCCACGGCAATGCCCGCCAGCACATTGGTGAGGGTCATGCAGATTTCCCCTTCTCTTCTTGGTTTTGCCGAATCGTAACACAGGGCTTGCCTCCACGGCATCCCGGTTGGCGGCGCGGGTTAGCGCTGCTATAGGCGGAAGGAATTCGAGGAGTTGTTCGCATGACCAGATTGCGCATAATCGTGGCCGGAGCGGGCGGACGCATGGGCGCCGCCAATATCGCGGCTGTCGGGGCGCATGAGGAAGTGGAGCTTGTGGGTGCGCTCGACCGCCCCGGCTCGCCGGCCATCGGCAAGGATGCCGGGGCGCTGGCGGGGATCGAGCCCCTGGGCGTCCCGGTAACCGATGATGCAGCGCCCCTCCTCGACAAGGCCGACGCCATTATCGACTTCACTGCGCCCAGTGCCAGCGTGGCGCTGGCCAAGCTCGCCGCCGAAAAGGGTCTCATCCACATTATCGGTACCACCGGCTGTTCGGAGACCGATGATGCCGCCATCGCCGCCGCTGGGGCGGCCGGTGCGCGCATCGTCAAGTCGGGCAATTTCTCGCCCGGCATGGTGGCGTTGACTGTGCTGGTCGAGAAGGCCGCGCGGGCGCTGGCCGACTACGATGTCGAAGTGCTCGAAATGCACCACAACAAGAAGGTGGACGCCCCCTCGGGCACGGCGCTGATGCTGGGCGAGGCGGCGGCCCGCGGCCGCAATATCAGTTTGAAGGATCATTCAGTGCGCGTGCGCGATGGCCATACTGGCCCGCGCGAGGCCGGCACGATCGGCTTTGCCACTCTGAGGGGCGGCAATGTGATCGGCGACCATATGGTGATCCTGGCCGGTCAGTCCGAGCGCATCGAGCTCAACCACCGGGCGCAGGACCGGACCATCTATGCCAATGGCGCGATCCGGGCGGCGCTTTGGGCCGCCGGGCAGAAGCCGGGCCTCTATTCCATGGCCGACGTGCTCGGCCTCAACGACTAACCCAAACCCAAGGGAACAAAAGTATGAGCGGCACGCTGATCCTGGTGCGTCATGGCCAGAGCGAATGGAACTTGAAGAATCTCTTCACCGGCTGGCGTAACCCGAACCTGACCGAGAAGGGTGAGAGCGAAGCCCGCGCCACCGGCAAGGCCCTCAAGGCCGCCGGCATCGTGCCCGACCTCTACTACACTTCGGCCCTGCGCCGCGCCCAGCACACGCTGGACCTGATGCTGGAAGAGATGGGCATCGAGAATGTCACCATCACCCGCAATGTCGCCCTCAACGAGCGCGACTATGGTGACCTCTCCGGTCTCAACAAGGATGATGCGCGCCAGAGGTGGGGTGAGGAACAGGTCCATATCTGGCGCCGGTCCTTTGACGTTCCCCCGCCGGGCGGCGAGTCACTCAAGGACACCGCAGCCCGCACCCTGCCCTACTACGAAGCCGAAATCCTGCCCCAGCTCAAGGCCGGCAAGACCGTGCTGGTCGCCGCCCACGGCAATTCGCTGCGCGCCCTGGTCATGGCCATCGAGGGTCTCACCCCCGACGAAATCCTCGCCCGCGAAATCGGCACCGGCGAGCCGACCACCTACAAGATCGGTCCGGACGGGAAACTGGTCGAGCGCGTGACGCTGTAGTTGCGGCGAATACCGGAGCGGTACCTCCCCCTTGACGGGGGAGGCAGCGGCGCTGGGCCCGCAGGGCCGTAGCAAAGCTGGTGGGGGTGTGCCACGCGCATGGTGTTCGGCATCTCTGCCTTCCACCCATCCACGATGCCGTCCTCGGGCTTGACCCGAGGACCATTCAGAACGGCGCGACTGTGGCGAATGGCCCTCGGGTCAAGTCCGAGGGCGGTCCGGCGCAATTGGGGTTTCACGGATTCACGTGAAGCAAAGTGCTCAATGCGCCGCTGAAATTACCCCGGCTTCCCAGCCCAGGATGGCCCGCTTGCGCGGCACGCCCCAGTGATAGCCGGTCAGCGCCCCGGACGTGCCCACCACGCGGTGGCAGGGCACGACAAAGCTGATCGGGTTCTTGCCCACCGCGGCACCCACCGCGCGTGACGCACTGGGCTTGCCGATGCTGCGGGCCACATCCGAATAGGTCGTCGCCCTGCCGCAGGGGATTTTCAGCAGCGTCTCCCAGACCTTCACCTCGAAATCGGTGCCGATCAGCACGACCCGCACCGGGTGGTCCGCCGACCAGCGCGAGGGCTCGAATATGCCGGCCACCAGCGGCGCGATGCGGGCATCATCTCGGCTGAACCGGGCGTTGGGCCAGCGATTGGCGAGATCGGCAAAGGCTGCGTCAATGCTCATGTCCTGGTCGGCAAAACCGAGACCGGAAATGCCATATTCGGTAGCCGTCACTACGGCCAGGCCAAAGGGCGACGGCGCCACGCCCCAGATCATGTCGATCCCCGCCCCGCCAGCCCGGAACACGCCGGGCGGCATGGCTTCGTAAGTGACGAAGAGATCATGCAGGCGCGAGGTGGAACTGAGGCCCACTTCGTAGGTCGTGTCGAGCACGCTGGCCTGGTCCCTGAGCAGGCTCTTGGCATGGTCGAGCGCCACGGCCTGGGCAAAGCTCTTGGGGCTGAGGCCACACCAGCGGCGGAAGAGGTCCGTCAGCTGCCTCTCGGTCAGCCCCAATGCGCGTGAGAAACGCGCCAGATCGGTGGCGTCGGGCCCATTCTCGCTGAGGTAACGAATGGCGGCGCGGATGGTGTCGTAGTCGCTCTCCGGCGCAAGCGTCATATGCTGGTTCATGTCCGGGTCTTTCATGGTCCGTGTCCGGACAGGTCTACTCCGCAGCACCGGCTTCGGGCGACCCGGTTTTGACTGCAATTGGGTTCAGGCCGCGCGCCGCGCCTGTCGCAGCGCACCGCCAAAGGCCTTGGCGAAGCTGGACTTGTCGGCATTGGACAGGAAGGCACCGAGCTCGATTTCACCCTCACCATGGACGAGGAAAATCCCCGTCGTCCGCTCGAACTGATCGCGCTTGAGCCGCAGCCTGACCCTGCCCGGCTCGAAGCGCTGCAATTGCCGCTCCGCCCCCGGAGCAGTGGTGGCCACTTCCAGCTGGTCCGCCCAGAGGGTCACCTGCTGGCTGGTGCGTTTATGGCGCGACTGCCGCAGGCCGAGGCCAAACAGGCCCGCAGCCGCCAGGGCAAAGGCAACAAGGCCCGGCAGCACGAAATCGGGCATGGCGACGAGGAAGGGCGCGCCCACTATGCCGGCCAAAGCCAGCGCCAGCCAGCCTCCGGCCATGCGCAATGACCGGTCGGGCCGCAATGTGGCGGCGAACAGCGGGCTTGTTGTGGTGACTTGCATCGCTCGTCCTCTTGCCCGAAATACTGGCAGAAAATCGGGGCCGAGAGAATGCCAAGAGCCAAAAAAGTGAAAATGCTGAGCAAGGCCGACGCCGAGGCCATCTTCTCGCGCTTTCACGAGATCGAGCCCGAGCCCAAGGGCGAGCTGGACTACGTCAACGCCTTCACCCTCCTCGTGGCCGTCGTGCTCTCGGCCCAGGCGACGGACGTGGGGGTCAACAAGGCCACCAAGCGCCTCTTCGAGCTGGCGCCCAGTCCGGCAGCCATGGTGGCCCTGGGCGTCGAGGGCATTACCGAGCACATCAAGACCATCGGGCTCTATCGCGGCAAGGCCAAGAACGTCTTCGCCCTCTCCCAGATCCTGATCGAGAAGCATGGCGGCGAGGTCCCGGCCGACCGCGAAGCGCTCGAGGCCCTGCCTGGCGTCGGCCGCAAGACGGCCAATGTGGTGCTCAATATCTATTTCAAGCAGCCCACCATCGCCGTCGACACCCATCTCTTCCGCGTCGGCAATCGCACCGGCCTCGC
>CBFGPB010000258.1:0-4120 GCA_965650545.1 uncultured Devosia sp.
ATGGCGCCGCCCTATGTGGTCAAGCCGATCGCCGACGGATCGAGCTTCGGCGTCATCATCGTCAAGGCCGACCAGTCCCATCCGCCGCAGGAAATCCTGGGCGAGGACTGGACGGGCGGTGAAGAGCTGATGGTGGAACGCTACATCCCCGGGCGCGAACTCACCTGCGCCGTGATGGGCGATGTCGCCCTGCCGGTGACCGAGATCGTCACCGATCTCAGCTTCTACAATTACGAAGCCAAGTATGCCCATGGCGGATCACGTCACATCCTGCCGGCGGACATTAAACCTAAAATTTACGACAAAGTGCAAAAGCTTAGCCTTGCTGCCCATGCGGCGCTCGGCTGCCGTGGCATTACGCGGACGGACTTCCGCTACAATGACGCGGTGGGCGAGGATGGCGAACTGGTCTGTCTGGAAATCAACACCCAGCCGGGCATGACACCGACCTCGCTGGCGCCCGAGCAGGCCGCCCATGTGGGCCACAGTTTTGAAGATCTGGTCTCCTGGATGGTGGAGGACGCGAGTTGCAACAGGTAAAGAGCGAGGCTTTTCTCGCCGGGGCGCGGATGGTGGACCCCCGCGCGCTGCCTGTTCCGATCCGCACACCGCGTCACAAACTCGCCAATCGCTTCAATCGCGCCCTTGTCCTGCATGGGCGGCTGATCCGCCGCGGCGTCATGGTTGCGGCGCTCCTGGCCGGATGCGTTGCGCTGTACCAGGTGCGCGAACCCATCGGCATGCTCGCCGGCGGCCTCGGCGCCTTCGCGCAGGGCAATTTCGCCCAGGCGGGCCTCGCCATCGGCGAGATCGTCATCTCCGGCCAGACGCTGACCAGCGAGCAGGAAATCTTCGACGCCCTTGGCATCCAGCCGCATACATCGACCTTGGGTTTCGACGTCGAGGCGGCGCGCCAGCGCATTGCCGAACTGCCCGCCATCGAGACGGTCACCGTGCGCAAGACCTATCCGGGCGACGTGACCGTGCTGGTCACCGAAAAGCAGCCGGTTGCCCGCTGGGCGGTCGACGGCGTCACCTTCCTCATCGATGGCAAGGGTGAACAGATCGGCGAGGCGCGGGGCGGCTATGCCGATTTGCCGCTGGTGATCGGCGATGGTGCCGCCGACGATGCGCTGGTCATGATCCGCGCGCTCAACGGCTTCCCCCTGCTGCAGGAGGGCCTGGTGGCCCTGTCGCGTATTGCCGACCGGCGCTGGGACCTCATCTACGATACCGGTCTGCGGGTGCAACTGCCCGAGCAGGGCGTAGCGCAGGCCATGACCAGGCTCGTGACCTACCAGAACGACTACCAGCTTCTCGACCGCGACGTGACGATCATCGATCTCAGGATCGACAGCGTCGTGGCCGTCCGCCCGAACAAGCCCGACGACTCCGAAGATACCGAAGACGCCCAATCATGATGACCGATGCGATGACTTCCCGGTTGCGGCCGGTTCAGCCCGGCAAGACGACGCTGGTCGCCGTGCTCGACATCGGCTCCACCAAGATCTGCTGCGTCATCGCCCGGCTTTCGCCGCGGGCCGAGGGCAGGGCCTTGCGCGGACGCACGCACCAGGCTGAGGTCATCGGTTTCGGATACGGCCCGTCCTCGGGCGTCAAGAGCGGCGTCGTCACCGATATCGACAAGGCCGAGCAGGCTATCCGCAACGTCGTGGGCATGGCCGAACGCGCCGCCGGGCTGACGCTTGAAAGCGTGCTGGTCAATGTCACTGCGGGGCGACTGGGTTCCGAAACCTTCTCGGCCGCCGTGTCGCTGGACGGGCAGGAAGTGGAGAAGGCCGACATTCTCCGTGTGCTCAAGGCCGTCAATGCGCGTTCGGTCCGCCCCGAGCGCTCCATCATCCATGCGTTGCCGATCGGTTACGCATTGGATGGGCAGAAAGGTATCCGCGATCCCAAGGGCATGGTGGGCGAAAAGCTGGGCGTCGACGTCGCTGTCGTTTCGGCCGAGACCCTCGCCATGCGCAATCTGGAACTGGTGCTGCATCGCTGCCACCTGCAGATCGAGGCCCTGGTGGCGACGCCTTACGCATCGGGTCTGGCGACCCTGGTCGATGACGAGGCGCAGCTCGGTGTTGCGTGCCTCGATTTCGGTGGCGCCACGACGACGGTTTCCGTCTTCAACGATGGGCATATGGTCTATGCCGATGCCATCGCCATTGGCGGCCATCACCTGACCCTCGATATCGCCCGCCAGCTTTCGGTGAGCGTCGCCGATGCCGAGCGTTTGAAGACCCTGCATGGCTCGGTCCTGCCCGGCCAGGCCGATGAGCGGGAAATGATCGCGATCCAGCCGGTTGGCGCCAGCCACGATGAAGCACCGGGCCAGATCCCGCGCGCCGTCCTTACCCGCATCATGCGTCCGCGCATCGAGGAAATCCTCACCGCCATTCGCGACCGCATGCAGGCCACCGGGATGATGGATGTCTGCGGCCGCCGCTTCGTGCTGACGGGCGGCGCCAGCGAAATGACGGGCCTGCCGGAAGTCGCCCGCCGCATCCTTGCCCGCAATGTCCGCAATGGCCGCCCCATGGGCATTGCCGGCCTGCCCGAAATCGCCAAGGGCGCCGCCTTCGCCACCATGGCCGGCATGCTGGTCTATCCACAGGTCTGTTCGCAGGAATATGCCGAGCCCCGCGGTTCGCGGAAACTGACCGGCACGGACGGCTACATCGCCCGTGTCGGCAACTGGCTGCGGAGCAGCTTCTAGCGTTCAGCCGCCCGCATAGGCCCTTTGCAGGTCGGCGACGATGATCTTGCGCATCTGTAGCATGGCCTGCATTGCCCGGCCGGCACCGGCCTTGTCCGGTCCGTTGAGCGCCTCATAGAGTTGCTTGGGCACGACCTGCCAGGAGAGGCCGAAGCGATCCTTGCACCAGCCGCACATGCTTTCCTCGCCGCCATTGCCGACGAAGCGGTTCCAGAAGTAGTCGACCTCATCCTGCCCATCGCAATCGACGACAAAGCTGACCGCCTCGGTGAAAGGAAAGCGCGGGCCGCCATTGAGCAGCATGAATTTCTGGCCCGCCAGCTCGATGACGGCGGTGAAGGCGGGGGCGTCCGGCGCCTGGCGCTGGATCTCGTGCACCTTCGCTTCCTTGAAGGTCTCCGTGTAGAATTTGATGGCCTCGTCGATCCGGTCGTCGAACCAGAGGCAGGGCATGATCCTGGTCATCGGTGTCTCCTCTACTTGTAAATAACTAACTAGCTATATGCTAAAATGGTTATGTTTAATTGTTGGCGGAGTCAAGCCCGTGAGCTGGGGCAATCGTCGTGGTTAACGAGCGCTGAAAGCGTAACCCGGGCGTGTCGCAATTTGCGCGAAAGTTAACCCGAACGATTCACTTGTTAGGGCGGAGTTAACGAATGGATGGGTAAATCTTAACCAACCACGCCACTATGGGGCCATCTATGACCATCAATCTGACCATCCCGGACATCCAGGAACTCAAGCCCCGCATCACCGTATTCGGTTGCGGCGGTGCCGGCGGCAATGCCGTCAACAACATGATCGAGTCCGGCCTCGATGGCGTCGACTTTGTTGTCGCCAATACCGATGCGCAGGCTTTGGCGCTTTCCAAGGCGCAGCGGATCATTCAATTGGGCGTTGGCGTCACCGAAGGCCTGGGCGCCGGTTCGCATCCGGAAGTTGGTCGCGCCGCCGCTGAAGAAAGCTGGGACGAGATCAATGATCATCTCTCAGGCTCGCACATGGTCTTCATCACCGCGGGCATGGGCGGCGGTACCGGCACCGGCGCGGCGCCTGTGGTGGCGCGTGCGGCCCGCGAGCAGGGAATACTGACGGTTGGCGTGGTCACCAAGCCGTTCAATTTCGAAGGCAATCGCCGGGCCCGTCTGGCCGAAGACGGCATCGATGAGCTGCATCGCCATGTCGATACGCTCATCGTCATCCCCAACCAGAACCTTTTCCGCGTTGCCAACGAGAAGACGACTTTCGCCGATGCCTTCGCCATGGCCGACCAGGTTCTGTTCTCGGGCGTGGCCTGCATCACCGACCTGATGGTCAAGGAAGGCCTCATCAATCTCGACTTCGCCGACGTGCGCGCCGTGATGCGCGGCATGGGCAAGGCGATGATGG
>CBFGPB010000259.1:0-4103 GCA_965650545.1 uncultured Devosia sp.
CCATTACCGCCGGCATTGCCGTTTCCATTGCCGCCGGCGTTACCGTTGCCATTGCCACCGGCATTCCCGTTGGCATTTCCGTTATCGCCGGCCTTGCCGTTGCCCGCTCCCGCGGATTTGCCCTCCCCGTCGGCATTGCCATTGCTGGCCCGCACCGTCGCGCTGACGGCATTGCCCTGCCCACCGGCATTGACGCTTGCATTGACATTGGGGACTGCCCTGTTCTCCACAGCCTCGACAGCGTCCTCCGGCGCGAGCGCACCGCTCAGCACCGCATCGCGCGCCACAGCAGGCACCACCTCGCCCTCGATGAGATAGATCACCCGGTCCGCGCCCGGCCCGCTGACGTCGAGGGGCTGGGTCTGACTGGCCTCTGCCGATTGCCCGGGCGTCACATCGACCACCATGTCATGGCCACTGTCCTGCACCTGCACGACGCCCCGATCGACATCGACGCGCGCCTGACCGTTTTGATAGGTCACGGTGAACTGCGTGCCCTTGACCACCGCCGCCAGCACCGGCGTCTGCACCGAGAAGTGCTGTACATTCCGCCGCTCAGCCTCAATGGTCACAACACCTGCGGTCTGGATGACGCTGGTCATCTTCTGCCCGGCCGCGTCACGAATGGCAATTTCGGTATTGGCGGCGAGCGCGATACGCTCCTGGCCACGCACCAGTTCGACCCGTCCGTCGGCAAGCGTGCGGATCTGACGGCCATCCGGCACGACGTCACCGCGTTCCAAGGCTGTCCAGCTCCCACCTTCCAGCTGTAGCACGCCACCTCTTAGGCGATCCGCCACCCAGTCCTGAGCCAGCGCAGACGTACTTGTGGACGCCAGCAGGATAGCGGCGAGAATGGCTTGCCCCAGACGCATGTTCTTGTCTCCCCACGGGCTTCTGCCCGCCTTGTAGGGGATCAGTTCGCCCTCGGAACAATTAATCCCGGCTTACCGCCTTTGCTTCAAATCCTGCGCATCGGCCTCAATTGCCGTGCGAGGGTTAACAACGGCCTAGGGAAATCTCCCAATAGCCTAGGGCTGCAAGCCAACGGGTACCGGCGGAGGCGCATGGAGCACGGTGATACGCACCCGCTCATTGGCCGACATGTAGGGATCGTTGGGGAAGAATGGTTCATCGGTCGCCCGGCCCGACACCGCCTTGAAGCGGTCATCGCTCATGCCGAACTCGCCCAGGATAGACCGGACCACATTGGCGCGATCTGCCGACAACTCCCAAGGCCCATAGCGGGGATTGTCGTAGCGCCCGCCGGCGGCCGTATGCCCCGAAATCGTCACCTGCGCATTGAGCTGCTGCAGGATCGGCCCGATGGCCGCGATCGCCGCGCGCGTGTGCTCGAGCGGATACTTCGAGCCTTCCGGGAACATCGGTCGGCCCTGCTGGTCGACGATCTGGATATCGAGGCCCTCTTCGGTCTCCTCGATAAGGAGATTGTCCATGTAGGGCGTCACTTCCGGCAGCGACTGCCAGGCCTGCTTGATGCTGGCTGCGGCGCTGTGGAAGGCTTGGGTATCGAGCGACTTGAGGTTGAACTCGCTGTCGCTGCTGGCCTGGCGCTCGCTGCCCTGCTGCCTTGCCGGCCCGCCGATATGGGTCTCCACCGTCCCCTCGTCCGAGCTCTGGGGGGATGCCGGTCGATCTTCCACGATGTCCGCCGAGGAGCCCGACATCTGGTTGCCCGAATTGTCCATGGCATTGCCACCCATGACGCCGCCAGCGCCGCTGGTGGTCATGCTGAGCGAGGCGGGCGCGAAGTAGTTGGCAAGGCCCTCCTTCTGCTCCGGCGTGGTCATGCTGATCAGCCACATCAGCAGGAAGAAGGCCATCATCGCCGTCACGAAGTCGGCGTAGGCGATTTTCCAGGCGCCGCCGTGATGGCCATGGGCAGCCTTCTTGACCTTCTTGATGATGATCGGCTGGTCGTAATTTGCCATTCTGGCTTACCGGGGCTCGGGAAAGATCAGGTCGTGGATGGCAGCGCCGCAGTCGCCGCTTCGACCTCGGCAAAGGTCGGGCGCACTTCGCTCATCAGCGCCTTGCGCGCAAATTCGATCGCCATGACCGGCGGCTGGCCGCCGATATGGGCGAGCAGGCCCACCTTGAGCGACAGGAAATACTTGGATTCCGCTTCGAACGTGCTCTTGAGCGACTGTGCCATGGGGCCGAAGAAACCATAGGCGACGAACACGCCGAAGAACGTACCCACGAGCGCGCCGCCGATCAGGTGGCCGAGCACTTCGGGCGGCTCGGAAATGGCGCCCATGGTCTTGATCACGCCCAGCACGGCGGCCACGATGCCCAGAGCCGGCGTGCCGTCGGCTATGGCCTGCATGGCCGAAACCAGCCGTTCCTGCTCCTGATGGTGGGTCTCCAGTTCCTCGTCCATCAGCGCATCCATTTCATGCACATTGTTGGACCCCATGGTCACCATGCGCATGTAGTCGCACACGAACTCCACCGCATGGTGGTTCTTGGCGAAGGTCGGGAAGGCGTTGAACAGGGTGGAATTATGCGGGTCTTCGATATGTGGCTCGATCCCCAGAATGCCCTTCTGCTGGATCAGCTTGTACATCGAGAACTGCATGCCCAGCAGTTCGAGATAGGCGGTCTTGTTGTATTTGGGGCCCTTGAACAGCGTGCCGAACATGGTCGGCACTGCCTTGAGCACCGGCGCGCCATTGGCGATGATGAAGGCGCCGATGGCCGCGCCCAGGATGATCACGAATTCGAACGGCTGCCAGAGCACTTCCACATGCCCGCCCATCGCCGAATAGCCGCCGAACACGCAGGCAAAGACGACGACGATACCGATAATCAGACGCATTGGGCTTACTCGAACTCGGATACAACAGCTACGCAGGAAGCCCGGGACACGGCCTCACTGGGCCGCATAATGGTCCGGTTAGGCTTAACAGCGGGTGTATTCAAAGCACCCCTCTTGCACTCTTTCCCGATTGCGCGATTGATATGCGCGCGGCAATTCGCTGCGCTCAGGAAATATCCCGCATGTTCACCCGCCCCACCCTCGCGCTCCTCGCCAGCGTCGTGCTGGCTCTGCCTGCCTTACCCGTCCTGGCTCAGTCCGAAGAAGACGTCTATGCCAGCATCGAAGCCATCCATGGCAATGCCGACGGCTTCTTCGAGGTCTTCGCCCTGCTCCAGGATGCCGTCATGTTCGGCGACCCTGTCACCTTCGGCCAATACGCGTTCTTCCCGCTGACGGTGAACGCCAATGGCGAGACCTATGACGTGCTGGAAGCCCAGGACCTGGTCGACAATTTCGATATGCTGATCATGCCCGAAACGCTTGAAGCCCTGGGCCAGCAGGACGTGGACGCGTTGATCGTCACCGACGAGGGCGTCGGCATTGGTGACGGCGTCATCTGGATCAGCAATGTGTGTCTCGACGACGCCTGTTCCCAGACCCAATGGGGCATCATCGCCATCAATAACTAGCGCTCCAGGGCAAAATCGGGCCGTCCCTCGCCCGTCTGGCTGTGCGCATGCACAACCAGCGGACGGATTTCCATGCGGCCATATTTGAGGATCGGATCGTCTTCGAACAGGGGCATCAGTTGGTCAATGCTCTCGGCCTCGAGCAGCAGGAAGCCGCCGACCACTTCCTTGCTCTCGGCATAGGGACCGTCGGTGGCGATCAGCTCGCCGTTCTGGAAGCGGAGGCTTCTGGCGGTCTCAAGGCCGGCCAGCGGCGAAGCGAAAATCAGGTGACCGCTGTTTCGCAGCTTGTGGTCATGGGCAATCGTGTCGTCGTCGAGCTTGCGGAAATCCTCCGCCGTCAGGTGGTCCATCGAGCCGGGTTCAAAATAGACCAGGGCCATGAAACGCATCGTCGTCCTCCAGATAGGTTTCTGACTAAGCGACGAACGGACCTGGTCGATTTCGACCGGCCGGCCTGCATTTGCTGCCGTTCACCGTGATCGCCCCTGCGCCTCCCTCCCCTTGGGGGGCTTTGATCCGTCCCGCAGGGGCAGATCGCTCCAGTGGAGCGATCTGAGGTGAAAAGGAAAGCGGGTGGGGTGACTTAGTGAACGGCCATCACACCGTGCCGCGTGCCTTGCGTACGG
>CBFGPB010000260.1:0-4082 GCA_965650545.1 uncultured Devosia sp.
CCATGCTGACCCAAGCCCTGTTCCGCGCGCTCGACAAGAAAGCCATCTGGGTCATCGGCATCTTCCTGGCCGTCGCCATTCTTGTCCCCATGGCCAACCTGCTGATCCCGCCGGGTCAGTTCGGCCATGTGCCGACCTATCTCGTCTCGCTCATGGGCAAGTATCTGGCCTATGCCATCCTCGCCCTGGCGCTCGATCTCGTCTGGGGCTATTGCGGCATTCTCTCGCTCGGCCACGGCGCCTTCTTCGCCCTCGGCGGCTATGCCATGGGCATGTATCTCATGCGCCAGATCGGCTCTCGCGGCGTCTATGGCAACCCGGTCCTGCCCGACTTCATGGTGTTCCTCAACTGGAAAGAGCTGCCCTGGTACTGGCTGGGCTTCGATAATTTCTGGTTCGCCATGGCCATGGTGGTCGTCGTGCCGGGCCTGCTTGCCTTCATCTTCGGCTTCTTCGCCTTCCGCAGCCGCGTCACCGGCGTCTATCTCTCCATCATCACCCAGGCGATGACGTTCGCCCTGCTGCTGGCCTTCTTCCGCAACGACATGGGCTTTGGCGGCAATAACGGCCTCACCGACTTCAAGGATATCCTGGGCGCCCCGGTCCAGGCGCAGGGCACTCGCGCGGCCCTGTTCGCGGCCACCGCCGTCGCCCTCGCGCTCTCGGTCCTCGCCTGCTCGATGATCGTCAATTCCAAGCTCGGCAAGGTCATGGTCGCCGTGCGCGACGCCGAAAGCCGCACAAGGTTCCTCGGCTATCGCGTTGAATATGTGAAGCTCTTCGCCTTCACCGTGTCGGCCATCATGGCCGGCATCGCCGGCGCGCTCTATGTGCCGCAGGTCGGCATCATCAACCCCAGCGAGTTCGACCCGGCAAATTCCATCGAAGTGGTCATCTGGACCGCGGTGGGCGGGCGCGGCACGCTGATCGGGCCGATCATCGGCGCCATCGTGGTCAATCTGGGCAAATCCTGGTTCACCACCACCCTGCCCGAGCTCTGGCTCTTCGCGCTGGGCGCCCTCTTCATCTTCACCACGCTCTTCCTGCCCAAGGGCATTGTCGGCCTCTGGTCGCAGCTGTTCGGCCGCAGACCCGCAAAAGCCGTGGATGAGCAACCCTCGGCGCCCACGCCTACCCAGTCGGCGGATATCGAGCGCGGCGAGGACCCCGCCAGCTTTGCCGATGGCCCCCACCCCAAGCCTGCGGAGTAAGCCATGAGCAAAGCACTCGACACGATGCTCTACCTCGACGGCGTCTCCGTCGCCTTCGATGGCTTCAGGGCCATCAACAACCTCTCCATCATCGTCAAGCCATCGGAAATGCTCGCCATTATCGGTCCGAACGGCGCTGGCAAGACCACGATGATGGACATCATCACCGGCAAGACGCGTCCTGATGCCGGCCAGGTCATGTTCGACGGCCGCACTGACCTGACCAAGCTCGACGAGGCGGCCATCGCCAATCTGGGCATCGGCCGCAAATTCCAGAAGCCCACGGTCTTCGAAAGCCACACCGTGTGGGACAATCTCGAAATGGCGCTGAAAAAGCCGCGCGGCATTTTCAATGCCCTGTTCTACACGCCCAGCGCGGAGGACATCGCCCGCATCACCGAAATCCTCGAAACCGTCCGCCTCATCGCCCGCAAGGACGAACTCGCTGCCAATCTCAGCCACGGCCAGAAGCAGTGGCTCGAAATCGGCATGCTGCTGGCTCAGGACCCCAAGCTCCTGCTGGTCGACGAGCCCGTTGCCGGCATGACCGACAGCGAAACCGAGGAAACCGCCAAGCTCCTGCGCGAAATCGCCCAGACCCGCTCGGTCGTCGTCGTCGAGCACGACATGAGTTTCGTCCGCGACCTGGGCTCCCGCGTGATCTGCCTCGCCGAAGGCTCGGTCCTGGCCGAAGGCTCGCTCGAACAGGTCAGCGCCAATCCGGTTGTTATCGAGAGGTATTTGGGAAGATGACGATCGGGGCCGCCTCTGACCCAAACACGTACGTAGTTCCACGCGATTGCCAGAACGAAACGAGAATGGAACGCTCCTTCCAGGACAATTCGGAGGGCTCCAAAATGCACATTCTGGCACTGGCCGTGACGGCCATGACCCTGGCTGCGGTCTGGTACTGGCGCGTTAAGGCGCTGCACTCTTTGGGCAGTGAGGTCTTCGATGTGGCGGGCCGGCTGCGCGGCGCCTATCGGCGCTTCCGCTTCCGGCAAAAGGCAGAGGGCTCCGTGCTGAGCAGCGTCGACGATCCGGCTCTGGCCGCCGCCATCCTTCTCTTTGCCATTGCCGAGGAAGGCGGCCCGTCCCCCGCCGCCGAGGTCGAGATCGGCCGACAGATATCGCTGATTGCTGCACCGGATCGGCTCGACGAAATAATGGCCTATGCGTCCTGGGCCGCTCGGCAGGGCAGCAGCCCTCGCCAATGCCTGCACCAGTTCAGCCCGCTCTGGCGGGCTCACCTGACTGATGGAGAGCGGCAGCATCTGGTTCGCATGGCCGAAACCATTGGCCAGGTTGCGAACACACCCGCCCGCCCCAACAGATTTGCCGTCGAAACGCTGCAAAGCGCGCTCTCGAGTTAGGATCGCCCATGAGCACTGCCCTCACTGTCAACGCCATCGACCTGCACTATGGCGCCGCCCAGGCGCTCAAGGGCATTTCCATCACCTGCCAGCCGGGGAAGATCACCGCCGTGCTTGGCCGCAACGGCGTCGGCAAGTCCTCGACTCTCAGGGCCATAACCGGCATCAATCACATCTCGGCCGGTGACATCACTTTCGGCGATGCGGTGCTGAAGCGTACGCCGCCCTACAGGCGGGCCCGCATGGGTATCGGCTACGTGCCGCAAGGCCGGGAAATATTCCCGCTCCTGACCGTCAAGGAAAACCTCGAGACCGGCTATGCCGGCCTACCGCGGTCCGAACGCAACATTCCCGACTACATTTTCGAGCTGTTCCCGGTGCTCAAGTCCATGTTGAGCCGCCGGGGCGGCGACCTCTCGGGTGGCCAGCAGCAGCAATTGGCCATTGGCCGCGCGCTGGTCACCCGACCCAAGGTTCTGGTGCTCGACGAGCCCACCGAAGGCATCCAGCCGTCCATCATCAAGGATATCGGTCGCGCCCTGCAATTCCTGCGCGACGAGAAGGGCATGACCATTCTGCTGGTCGAGCAATTCCTCGACTTCTGCCGGGAGATCGCCGACGACATCTATGTCATGGATCGCGGCGAGATCATGCATCGAGGCCCGGCGGCGGATCTGGACCTGCCCCAGGTGCGCAGGCATCTCATGGTCTAGGCACAAAAAAGCGCCCGGCCGAGGCCAGGCGCTCTTTCGAACCGGGGAGGTTCTATTCCTTGTCGAACCAGGCGCCAGCCTCACAGTCTTCGAGGGTGACAGCGGCGAGGTCCACGCTGAGAGCCGTCGGCGACTCGGTCAGGGCCGGCTCGTTGGCGATTTCGGCGTCAGCGGCAACGGACGTTTCATTGTCGTCAGTCTCAGCCTCGGCGTCGGATTCGGCGGTCAGCGATTCCGTTTCGGCGGCGGTCTGGAGGTCGAGGCAGCGGGCCTTGACCGCTTCGACGTCAGCCTCCGCAACGGTCTGCGTACCGATCATCATGTCCTGGGCCAAGGCGGGGCCGGCAATCAGGCCAGCGGCAAGGGCGACAACGGAAAGAGCAGATTTGATGGTCATTGGAATAACCTCTTGAAAATTATCTCTGAAAGAGCGTTTGCTCACCCCCTAAACGACGCGATGGCAGGATCGTTGCAGTGAAACCGGCGCCGACGGAAAATGTGATCACACCCATGCTGCAGCGGGCCCGCGGCATTGGTCGCATTGCCACCAAGCAGCGGGACGGGCGCACCGCCCTCGACACCCTGTTCCAGGAAGGCTGCGGCAAGATCCGCCTTCCGAATACCCATTCGCACGCGCTGGAAGCGGTCCTGATCAACACTGCAGGCGGCATCACCGGCGGCGATCGCCTGCACTGGGGCGCTGACGTCGCGCCGGGTGGCCATCTGGTGCTGACCACCCAGGCCTGTGAGCGCAGCTATCGCTCCACCGGCGACTTCGCCCATGT
>CBFGPB010000261.1:0-4028 GCA_965650545.1 uncultured Devosia sp.
TACGATGCCGCGCTCGCCCTCAAGAACGCCGAGTGACAAGCGCCTTGCCGCCTATTGGCGTGGCCATCGCGGCGAGGCCCTGGCGGCTTTCTGGCTGCAATTGAAGCTCTATCGCATCCGCGACCGGCGGTTCAAAACGCCACTGGGCGAAATCGACCTCGTCGTCGAAAAAGGCACCACCATTGCCTTCGTCGAGGTCAAGCAGCGCGCTGCCGACGCCGACGAAGCCCTGACGTTTGCCTCCATCAATCGCGAGCGCATCACCCGTGCCGCAAAGCTCTGGTTGGCGCGAAACCCCGATGCCGCCGGGCGCGATCTCCGATTTGACGTGATTCTACTTGCGCCCGGCCGCTGGCCACGCCATCTCATCAACGCCTTTCCCGCTTTCTGAGAACCCTCATGTCGCTCAAAATCGCCGTCCAGATGGACCATGTCGCCACTATCAACCCGCGCGGCGATTCGACCTTCGCCATGATGCTCGAAGCGCAGGCGCGGGGACATGAGTTGCTGCATTATACGCCCGATACGCTTTCCATGCGCGACAACCGGGTGACCGCCCTCTGCCAGCCGATCACCGTCACCGACGCTGAAAAGGGCCAGCATTTTGCCCTCGGCGAAGAAGTGCGGGTGGATCTGTCCACCCAGGACGTGGTGCTGATGCGCCAGGACCCGCCCTTCGACATGAACTATATCACGCTCACCCATATGCTGGAGCGCATCCATCCCAAGACGCTGGTGGTCAACCCGCCTGCGGCGGTCCGCAACGCGCCCGAAAAGATCCTCGTCACCGAGTTTCCCGAGCTGATGCCGCCGACGCTGGTGACGCGCGACCGGGCCGAGATTCACGCCTTCCGGCGCGAGCACGGCAACATCATCGTCAAGCCGCTCTACGGCAATGGCGGGGCCGGCGTCTTCTTCATCCAGGAAGGCGACCACAACCTGGCCAGTCTGCTCGAGCTCTTCGAGCAGAATTACCGTGAGCCCTTCATGGTGCAGCGCTACCTGCCCGACGTGCGCAAGGGCGACAAGCGCATCATCATCATCGACGGCGAGCCGGTCATGGGCCTCAATCGCATTCCCGCCGATGGCGAGGCGCGCAGCAACATGCATGTCGGCGGGCGCCCCGAACTCTCCCCGCTCACTGACCGCGAGAAGGAAATCTGCGCGGCCATCGCCCCTGCGCTCAAGGCGCGCGACATGATCTTTGTGGGCATTGACGTGATCGGCGGCTACCTGACGGAAATCAACGTCACCTCCCCCACCGGCATCCGCGAGATCAAGCGCTTCGGCGGGCCCGATATTGCCGTGCTCATTTGGGACGCCATCGAGAGGCGACGGGCCTAGACCACCAGACGGCGCGGGGTTGGCGGCAGGCCCCAAATGCCCTAGTGCTGGAGCCTGATTGGGGATCCCGGCATGAATACCTTCCTTGTTGCCTTTGCCACGCTGTTCGCGACGGTCGGCGTGGCCGATATCGCCTTCATCTTTGCGGCGCTGACCAAGGACAACACGCCGGCCCAGCGGCGCACCTTCGCCACGCGAGGGGTTCTGGTTGCCCTCGGCATCCTGCTGTTCTTCGCCGTCCTGGGCAATGCCATCCTCGACGTCTTCGGCATCACCATTCCGGCCCTGCGGACGGCGGGCGGTATTCTGCTGCTGCTCATTGCCATCGACATGGTCTTTGCCCGCCACTCGGGCGGCACCGGGACGACCAGCGAGGAAGAGATCGAGGCGCGGCAGAGCCAGGATATTTCCGTGTTTCCCCTCGCCATGCCGCTCATGGCTGGTCCCGGCGCCATCTCGGCAGTGATCCTGCTGACAACCGGCGCCCGCTCCGATCTGGAATTCTGGCTGGTTCTGGCGGCCATCGTGGTCATCCTGGCCCTGTGCTGGCTCACCCTTCTCATCGCCATTCCCATTCAGCGCATGCTCGGGCTGACGGGCCTTTCCGTCGTTTCCCGAATCGTCGGCATCCTGTTGGCCGCACTGGCAGTGCAGTTCGTTTTCGATGGTATCAGGGCCAGCGGATTGCTCGGCGCCTGAGCCCGCCGCGCGATTGGATTGCTGAAAATTTTAGGCGTTAAGCAAGTCTTAACGCTGGGGTTGAAAGGCGCCGGACCAAGGCGCACAGAAGACGCAGCAACCCTGATGGGAAAACTGCCGATGCGCCTCGCTGCTGCTTTGGTTCTGCTGATTTTCGCAATCATGGCCACCAGCGTGGCCGGGACGGGCGCAGCGCGATCCGAAATGCTCTCGCCGGTCACAGTGACCGTCGCGCTGGCGACCTACTGAGCCGCGCCGCTCCCCTGGCCTTCGTCGGTCTCGGGCACGACGCCCACGCCGAAGGCATCGACCCTGCCCACCGGCGCCTCGACCAGTTGTTCCAGCGGGAAGGCAGCGGGGGCCACGGGCGCATCCCCGGCCAGGAGCAGATCGCTCGCTCGATCGGGCGCACGGCTCAAAGGCATGATGGCTCCGGCCACTTCCAGCAAACGGACCTGCCCCAAACCTTGATAGGGCGGCCGCAGCATGGCCGCCGCATCCGTATCCTGCAGCGGGTCGGCAACTTCGACACTGACTCTGCCGCCCCGATAGAAACTGCGCATGGATTGGCTGATATAGAAGGCGAGCTTGTCCGAGCCAGCCGAGGAGAAATGGATGCCATCGTCCTTGCGCATCAAGGCGTTCTGCCCATTCACGTCCGGCCCATAGGCGGTGTACTTGCCTTCCTCGTCGGCGAAGCGCTCGTAGATATCGACAAACTCGGCGCCACCGGAAAAGGCGGCTAGCCTTTGCAGGGCGCTGATCTGGCTGATGGCGGCGGAATACTGGCCCCGCGACATGGGCGGGAGACCCATCCAGATCACCGGCTTGCGCGCGGTGCGCAACTGGCCGAGGAACGTGTTGAGGCGAGCCTGGTAGGCAGTGGCCCAGCCCTCGCTCAGCGCTTCGTAGGTCTGGCCGTTGGCGCTGATCTCCTGCCGGTCATTGATACCGATGATCACCACGGCAATATCGAAACTGTCCGCGGCAATCTGCTCGGCAATGGCCGCATTCCAGTCGAAGAAGTCATCGCGCACGAAGCCCGATGAACTCACGCCCTGCCCGATGACCACCAGATTGGGGTCTTCCGCATAGAGACGCTCCAGTGCCTTGGTCAGGTCGATGGCCAGCGAATCGCCGAAGACGGCGAGGCGGGTGGCATCGGGCGCCTTGTCCACGGCTGGCTTGGGTGGTGGCAGCGCCGCGGGCGCGGCCTGCTGGCGCGGCTGGGTCTGTTGCACCGGCGGTGGAGCAGGCGCCGGCTCCTCACCAAACAGCAGATCGAAAAGCGTGCGGCGCCGCGGCTCGGCCTGGGCCAGCAGCATGGTCTCGTCGGACGTCGACTGAGCCATGCTTGGCCCTGCGTCCACCAGGGTGACGCAGGCCAACAGGACGAGAACGACGAGCCGCTTCATTTGCGTATCCATGCGCATGCCGCCTTGTAGCACCGGCCCTCCGCCATGACCACGCCGCTCCCGAGGCCTTTACCGCGCTGCCGCAACCAGGGCGTCGTGGGCAGCACGGGTCACAAAACCGTCGGCGACCTCGCCCTGCATGGCCTGGAAGCGCGCATAGGCGGCCTGCGTAATGGGCCCGATGCGGCCATCGACGACACCGTCGTAGAGACCGAGGGTCTTGAGTGCCTGCTGGATGGCCCGGCGCTGGCTGAGATTGGGAAATTGCGTGTCGCGCGGCCAGGCGGTGACGAAGCTGCCGCCCCCCTTCAGCCGGTCAGCCAGGTGTGCAACCGCCATGGCGTAGCTGTCGGAGAAATTATAGCCCTTGAAGCTGAGGTAATTGGCCGTCATCAGGAATTTCGGTCCGTTGCTGCCGGCGGGCACATAGAGAAAGACCGGTGTGCCAAGGTCCGAAAACTGCCGGCCGGCGACCCGAACCACGCCCCTCTCGGCAAAGAAGGACACCGGCCGCAACTGCTCGCGGGTCGCGAGCAGATAGTCGAAGCCGGCCGGAACCTCTACCTCGAA
>CBFGPB010000262.1:0-3992 GCA_965650545.1 uncultured Devosia sp.
GCTGCACCATCTGGGCGCGCGTATATTTCATGTTGTCGCGCAGATAGTCGAAGCCCAGCTCGTTATTGGTGCCATAGGTGATGTCGGCGGCATAGGCAGCCTTGCGCTCGGCATCGGTAAGGCCGTGGACGATGACACCCCAGGAAAGACCGAGGAAATTGTAGATCTGGCCCATCCAGGCGGCGTCGCGCTTGACCAGGTAGTCGTTGACCGTGACCAGATGCGCGCCCTTGCCCGTCAGCGCATTGAGATACATGGGCAGGGTCGCTACCAGCGTCTTGCCTTCACCGGTGCGCATTTCGGCAATGGCGCGGTCGTTCATGACCATGCCGCCGATCATCTGCACATCGAAGTGACGCATACCCAGCACGCGTTTGGAGGCCTCGCGCACGGTGGCAAAGGCCGGCACGATCAGATCGTCGAGCTTGGCGCCCTGCTCGATCTGGGCCTTGAACTGGGCCGTGCGAGCCCTCAACTCATCGTCGCTGAGCTTGACCAGTTCCGGTTCGAGCGCATTGATCGCCGCAACCTTGCCCTGATACCGCTTGACCTGCCGATCGGACGGTGACCCGAAGATTTTCCGGGCAAGCGACGCAAGTGCCATGTTTCCTTAGTCCTTTGTTTGTGAGCGGCGGGGCTGGTGGAGCGGGCGGCCTGCAGATGCGGGCGCTGGCGGGCCCCTTTCGCCTCGTCACAACTGGGAGGGACCCTCGCGGTTCCCGAGTGCGGATTTATCGCATGAGGACAGCGCACCCCAAGGGCGCAGCCGCTTTCCCATGCTCGATGAAAAGCGGGTGAGATGTAAGAGTGGGGGTCAGGCTTGTCAACGTATCCGAAATCGGCCACACCTGCGGGACCGCGGGCCATGGGCCTTGTCGGCCGTCATGATGACAAGCCGGTGATCGCTGCCCCTGCCGGCACATTTTGGCCCCCTTGCCATGCGACCGGGGTGCCGGAAATTTTCTGACCATGCCGGCCCCTGTCCTGGCCGGCCAAGGAGACAAGTGATCCCCATGTCCAATCCGACCTGGCGCCTGCTGCGCGCCGCCAGCCTCGCCGCCCTGCTCGTTGCCGCCCCGGCGCTTGCAACCTTCGCCCAGGATGCCGCCGCGCCGGCCCCCGAGGCCCCGGCCGCAGAGACACCAGCGGTGCCCGATCCCGCCACCGTCGTCGCCACCATCGGCGAAGATACTATCACCGAGGGTGACCTGGCCTTTGCCGCGGAGGATATGGCGCAGGACCTGGCCCAGATGCCCCCCGAAGAGCGCCGCGCCTTCCTCGTGCGCATCCTCATTGACATGAAGGTCATGTCCAATGCCGCCCGCGCCGCCGGCATGGACCAGACCCCGCTCTTCGCCCAGCGCCAGAAGTATCTCGAAGAGCGCGCCCTGCGTCGCGCCTATTTCGCCGAGGCCATTGCCGGCTCGATCACCGAGGAGGCTGTGCGTGCCGAATATGATGCCTTCGCGGCCGAGTTCGTGCCGGAAGACGAAATCCGGGCCAGCCACATCCTGGTCGAGACCGAGGAAGAGGCGAACGACCTCAAGGCACAGATCGACGGCGGCGCCGATTTCGTGGCCCTGGCCAAGGAACATTCGATTGATCCGGGCGCAGCCAATGGCGGCGATCTCGGTTTCTTCGGCCGCGGCATGATGGTTCCGCCTTTCGAAGAGGCCGCCTTCGCCCTGGCCGAGCCGGGCGCTGTCTCGGCGCCGGTCCAGTCGCAGTTCGGATGGCACATCATCCGGCTGGAAGAGAAGCGCCAGTCGGCCCCGCCGGCCTTCGAACAGGTCGCGGCGCAGATCCAGAACCAGCTCCTGATGGATACGTTCACCGCCAAGGTCGAAGAACTGATGAGCGGCGTCACCGTGGACATCGCCGACCCCGAGCTCAAGGCCAAGTTCGACGCCCAGGAGGCCGCCGAGGCCGCCGCCGCGGGCCAGTAAGAGCCCTATCAAGTTGCGGAAAGCCCGGACATCGCTCCGGGCTTTTTAACGCCGCTACTCCCGGAAGCCCGGCACGCCCCTGAGGATCATGTCGACGACCTGAGGCACGGTCTTGAGGGCGTCTTCCGTTTGCCCCAGCAGCAGCTGGTGCCAGGCATGGGAGACGACAAGGTCGATGACGAGGTCCGCGTCGGCATCTGCGGGCACCTCGCCGCGCGCCTTGGCCCGCTCGACGATGCGGGCGGAATAGGCCTTGCGGTCGGCGTGATAGGCATTGAGCACTTTCGCCGCATCCCGGTCAGTCTGCGCCTCGGCAACGAGGGCCCGATAGACCGTGCCGCAGAGGCTCCCGTTCCAGAAGCCGAGCAGGTGATCGCCGAGGAAGCTGACGAGGTCGCCGCGCAGGCTTCCGGTATCGGGAAAGGCCTTCGCATTCTTGAAGCGCTTGTAGACGTCGAGCATCAGCGCGGTGCGATGCGGCCACCAGCGGTAAATGGTCGGCTTGCCCGCCCGCGCGCGCCGCGCCACCGCCTCGATGGAAAAGCCGGCAATGCCGTTTTCGCGCAGCACCGCCTCGGCGGCATCCAGGATGGCCTCCTCGCTGGCTGGATTGCGCCGCGCGCCGATGGAGCGGCGCGTCGCGTCTTCGGTCTCGGGGGTGTTTCCGGCCTCGCTGGTCATGCCCTCTATATGAGGCAATTGCAGGCTCAAGAAAAGACTTGAACGAAACGGCTCGTTTCGATATATAACGAAACGTATCGTTTCATTAGAGGCTTCCCATGTCCTTCTCCGCCCGCGCCCGCATGGCCCTGCTCATGACTTTTGCTGTCTATCCGGTTGTCGTCGCCTATGCGTCGCTGATCAGCGTCCTGACCCCCGGTTGGGAATTCTGGCAGCGCAGCTTCCTCATCGTCCCCCTGATGGCCACGACCATTGTCTTCTTCATCGTGCCCTTCATCACTACCCGCTTTGGCGCCTTCATCGCCGGACGAAAGAAGGCCGCGGCTGCCTGATCTGACCGGGCGGAAGCAACCGGCGACGGACACCCGAGCCGCCTTGCGTCCGCCCACGCTTTGGGGCACACCGAGGGCCAAGATTTGCCCTCTCAAGGTTCCTGCCCATGGCCGCCCATCCGGTTTCGCCCCTCGCCCCCAAATCCTATCCGGACCTGCCCGCCATCGACGGCGTGCGCTTTGCCACGGCCGAGGCAGGCATCAAGTACAAGAACCGCACTGACGTGCTGCTGATGGCCTTTGACGAGGGCACCACGGTTGCCGGTGTGCTCACCCGGTCCAAATGCTCGTCCGCCGCTGTCGACTTCTGCCGGGCCAATCTCCCCGGCGGAATTGCGCGCGGCCTCGTGGTCAATTCGGGCAATTCCAATGCCTTTACCGGCATGAAGGGCCGCCAGAGCGTCCAGCATATTGCCGATATCGCCGCCAAGGCACTCGGCTGCTCGGCTTCGGAAATCTTCATCGCCCAGACCGGCGTTATCGGTGAGCTGATCGACGCCACAAAGTTCGACGGCGTTCTCGACCAGACCGCCACCCGCCTGAGCAACTCGCCCTGGATCGAACCGGCCAAGGCGATCATGACCACTGACACCTTCCCCAAGCTGTCGGGTGCAGTGCTCGAGATCGACGGGGTCGAGGTCAAGATCAACGGCATTGCCAAGGGCTCGGGCATGATCGCCCCGGACATGGCGACCATGCTGAGCTTCGTCGTGACTGACATGCCCATTGCCGCACCCGTGCTGCAGGCCCTCCTGGCAAAGCACAACCAGACCAGCTTCAATTCCATTACCGTCGACAGCGACACCTCGACCTCGGACACGCTGCTGGCCTTCGCCACCGGCAAGGCGCCGGTCGAGGCGATCACCAGCCTCGATGATCCCCGCGCCGAGATTTTCGGTGAGGCTCTGTCGGACGTCCTGTTCGAACTCGCCATTCACGTGGTGCGTGATGGCGAAGGCGCCACCAAGCAGGTGTCCGTCCATGTCGAGGGCGCCGTCTCGGACGAAAGCGCCTTCCGCATTGCCAAGGCCAT
>CBFGPB010000263.1:0-3986 GCA_965650545.1 uncultured Devosia sp.
CTGCAGGATATCGGCCTCGCCATCCATCCCCCGCTGCTCTATGCCGGCTATGTCGGCTTCTCGATCTGCTTTTCCTTCGCCATTGCGGCGCTGGTATCCGGTCGTATCGACCAGGCCTGGGCGCGCTGGGTGCGGCCCTGGACCATGCTGAGCTGGACCTTTCTCACCCTGGGCATCGCCATGGGCTCCTACTGGGCCTATTACGAGCTCGGCTGGGGCGGCTGGTGGTTCTGGGACCCGGTGGAAAATGCCAGCTTCATGCCCTGGCTCGCGGGCACGGCGCTGCTGCATTCGGCGCTTGTAATGGAGAAGCGCAATGCACTTAAGATCTGGACCATCTTCCTCGCCATCATCACCTTTTCCCTGTCGCTGCTGGGCACCTTCCTCGTCCGCTCCGGGATACTGACCTCGGTCCACACTTTTGCCAGCGACCCCACGCGGGGGCTCGTCATCCTCACCATACTTGCTGTGCTGATCGGCGGCGCCTTCCTGCTTTTCGCAATCCGTTCCCCCTCCCTGCGGCAGGGCGGACTGTTTGCGCCAATCAGCCGAGAAGGGGCGCTGATCCTCAACAACCTGTTCCTGGCGACGGCGGTCGGCGCCGTGCTGGTGGGCACGCTCTATCCGCTGGTGCTCGATGCCCTGACCGGCACGACCATTTCGGTCGGCGCACCCTTCTTCAACTTCACCTTCGGGGCGTTGATGGCGCCGCTGCTGCTGGTGCTGCCCTTCGGGCCGCTGCTCGCCTGGAAACGCGCCGACCTGGTCGCGGCCGGACAGCGGCTCATGGCCTTTGCGGCCCTCGCAGTATTCCTCGCCATCCTGATTTCGGCGCTGGGCGGGGTGTCCATCTCCATGGTGCCCATAGGCCTCCTCCTCGGCTTCTGGGTGACGCTGGGCGCCATTGCCGAACTCATCGAGCGCAGTCGCCTTGGCCGCATCCCGCTGGGCGAGAGCCTGCGGCGCCTTGCCGGCCTGCCGCGCTCGATCTGGTCGACGGCCATCGGCCACCTTGGCTTGGGCCTGACCGTACTTGGCATCGTGGCCGTTTCCGCCTGGGAGACCGAGCTGGTGACGACGCTCAACCCGGGCGAGAGCGCCGAGCTTTCTGGCCATGTCATCACCTTCGACAGCTTCGAACAGCTCGAAGGTCCCAACTACATCGCCGATACCGGCAATTTCACTGTTACTGCGCCGGGCGGCGGCACATCGACACTGCATGCCGAGCGGCGCACTTATGTGGCGAGCGGCATGCCGACGACCGAGGCCGCGATCCAGACCTACGGTCTCTCCCAGCTCTACCTGCAGTTGGGCGAGCCGTTGGCGGACACCCATGTCATCCGCGTCTGGCACAAGCCCTATATCCTCCTGATCTGGATCGGTGCGCTGGTCATGGCCGGGGCAGGGGTGCTCTCGCTGAGCGACCGCCGGTTGCGCGTGGGCATCCCCCAAGGCGCCCGCACCGCGGCCAAGGGAGCGGCGCAATGATGCTGCGCGCGCTCCTCGTCAGCCTGATGATTCTGTGCGCGCCGGCGGCGCAGGCCGTGGGGCCGGATGAGATCCTGCCTGACCCCGCCCTTGAGCAGCGGGCGCGGGACATTTCGGCAGGCCTGCGGTGTCTCGTCTGCCAGAACCAGTCCATTGACGATAGCGACGCGGACCTTGCGCGCGACCTGCGCATCCTCGTGCGCGAGCGCCTCGTGGCCGGCGATACCAATGCCCAGGTCGAGCAGTATGTCGTTGATCGCTATGGCGAATATGTGCTGCTCAACCCGCGGCTCGGCGCGCATACGATCCTGCTCTGGGCTGCGGCGCCCTTGCTTTTGATCGTCGGGCTGATCACCCTCCTGATCGCCCGCCGCCGTACAACCGCCCCGGTCGCCGCCGTCGGGCTCACGGCTGAGGAACAAGCGGCACTCGACGCGCTTGAGCGCGACGTGGCGACGAAGTAGCCGCCACAATCCGGCCAGCAACATTGCCAAACCTTAATGTTGGCGCAACTTCATAGAAAGGCGCGCCGTTCCATATGTATCGCCACAAGCTGTTGAGAGCTTTACGAAGGAGATACGTTCCCATGCGTTCGACTGTTCTTTCGCGCACCCGTCGCTGGTTGGGCGCTTCCGCCCTGGCCATCATCGCCGGCGTAGGTGGTGTTTCGACCGCCTTTGTGCTCACCGGCCAGGCCGCCAATGCGCAGATGCAGAATGCCGCGCAGATCGTTGTCCCGCAAACGTCGGTGCAGCAGGGATTTGCCGACTTGGTCGAGGCCGTGAAGCCCGCCGTGGTGTCGATCCTGGTTGAAGCCGAGGCGCCCGGTCGCCAGATCCAGGGCGGCGGTCGCGACTTCAACTTCGAATTCAACTTCCCCGACCTGCCCGAAGATCATCCGTTCCGCGATTTCTTTGACCAGTTCGGCGGCCCCAACGGCCCCGGCGGTCCTGACGGACAATCGCGTCCGCGCCAGTTCATGGCGGCCGGTTCGGGCTTCATCATTTCGGCTGATGGCTATGTGGTGACCAATAACCACGTGGTCGAGGATGCGACCAAGGTGACCGTCGTGTTCGAGGACGGTTCCGAGCAGGTGGCCGAAGTGGTCGGTACCGACCAGCGCACCGACCTGGCCGTTCTCAAGATCGAGGGCGAAGACCTGCCCTTCGTGACCTTCGAGGAAGAAGCCAGCCGCGTCGGTGACTGGGTGGTTGCCGTCGGCAATCCCTTTGGCCTCGGCGGCACCGTGACCGTGGGCGTCATCTCCGGCGCCGGCCGCGACATCGGTGGTTCCAACTATGGCGACTTCCTGCAGATTGACGCGGCGGTCAATACCGGCAATTCCGGTGGCCCGGCCTTCAACACCAATGGTGAAGTGGTCGGCGTCAATACCGCGATCTACTCGCCCAATGGGGGCAATGTCGGTATCGCCTTCGCCATCCCGGCCCGCACCGTGCAGCAGATCGTCAACCAGCTGATCGAGGACGGCACGGTCACCCGCGGCTATCTCGGCGTTTCCATCCAGGACGTGAGCCGCGATATTGCCGATAGCGTAGGCCTGCCCAATGCCCGTGGCGCCATTGTTCGCGAGCCGACTGAAGACGGCCCTGCTGGCGCTGCCGGCGTGCAGTCGGGTGACATCATTACCCATGTCGATGGCGAGGAAATCGACGACGCGCTCGATCTCAGCCGCACCATTGCCAGCAAGGCGCCCGACTCCACCGTCGAGCTGACCATCTGGCGCGATGGGGCCGAGACCAAGGTTTCGGTCACACTGCAGCAGCTTGATGAGACCGCCGTTGCCGCATCGCCCGATCAGCCGACCCCGCCCGAAGCCCTGCCGGAGGCCGCAACAAGCCTGGGCATGACTCTCGTCCCCAATGGTGACGGCTCGGGCGGCCTGCTGATCCAGAACGTCGAGGGCGACAGCCTTGCCGCCCAGCGTGGCTTTGCCACCGGCGATGTCATTCTGGAGGTCGACAACAAGCCGGTCTCTTCGCCGGCTGACTTTGACGCGGCGGTGCAGGCGGTTCAGGATCGCGGTCTCAACACCGTCCTGATCAAGGTGGCCCGCGACGGCGAGTCCCGCTTCGTCGGCCTGCCGATCGCCGAAAGCGAGTAATCGTTATGGCCCCGGGGAATGTCCCCGGGGCCAATTTGTCCAACGGAGCGTCAACCGTGAAAATCCTGCTCATCGAAGATGACCGCGAAGCGGCGAGCTATCTGATCCAGGCATTGGATGAAGCCGGTCACGTGACGCATCATGCCGCCGATGGCGAGACCGGTTACGCCATGGCCTCGGGCATGGATTATGACGTGCTGATCGTCGACCGAATGCTGCCCCGCCGTGATGGCCTTTCCATCGTCGAGAGCCTGCGCGCCGAGGACGACAAGACGCCAGTCCTTATCCTGTCAGCCCTGGGCGAGGTCGATGACCGCGTCACCGGCCTGCGCGCCGGCGGGGACGACTACCTGACCAAGCCCTATGCCTTCACCGA
>CBFGPB010000264.1:0-3964 GCA_965650545.1 uncultured Devosia sp.
GCGCCCCAGGGCTTTGAGGCCACGCCGGGCTATGGGATTTCCGGCATTGTTGAAGGCCGCAAGGTTCTTGTCGGTGCCGATCGCGCCCTGGCCAAGGCAGGCATTGCGGTCGATCACTTCGCCGGCAGTGCCCGCCAGCTGGGTGATGAAGGCAAGAGCCCGCTCTATGCCGCCATCGACGGCACGCTTGCTGCCATCATCGCCGTGGCTGACCCGATCAAGCCGACCAGCCGCAGTGCCATTGCGGCTCTCCATGAGCAGGGTCTGAAAGTGGCTATGATCACCGGCGACAATGCCCGCACCGCGCATGCAATCGCCCGCCAGCTAGGGATCGACGAAGTGGTTGCCGAAGTGCTGCCCGAGGGAAAGGTCGACGCCATCAAGCGTCTCAGGGCCAATGGTCGCAAGCTGGCCTTCGTGGGTGATGGCATCAATGACGCGCCGGCACTGGCCGAGGCCGATGTTGGCCTGGCCGTCGGTACCGGCACCGACATTGCCATCGAGAGTGCGGACGTCGTTCTGATGTCGGGTGACTTGCGCGGCGTTTCGACGGCTCTGGCCATTAGCCGGGCCACCATCCGCAACATCAAGCAGAACCTGTTCTGGGCCTTCGCCTATAATGCTACACTGGTGCCGGTTGCTGCTGGAGCTGCCTTCCCGTTCACCGGAACGCTGCTCTCTCCTGCGCTTGCCGCCGGTGCCATGGCCCTGTCGAGCGTCTTCGTGCTCGCCAATGCCCTCCGCCTGCGCTCCTTTGGAGCGCCGGTTGGCGCAAGCGACAGCCGCACGGCGGCACCGCTTGAGCTGGAGTATGCAAAATGAACATCGGGCACGCTGCAAAGGCCACCGGCATCTCGACCAAGATGATCCGCTACTACGAGACCATCGGTCTCATTACACCGGCACATCGCTCGGATGCAGGCTATCGCGTCTATACCGACCACGACATTCACGCACTGCGCTTCATCAACCGGGCCCGGGACCTTGGTTTCTCAGTGGAGCAGATGCGCGATCTCTTGGCGCTCTGGCGTGATCGCAGCCGCGCCAGCGCCGATGTGAAGTCGATTGCGCTTGAGCACGTCGCCAAGCTGAAAGAAAAGGCGCTTGCTCTTGAGGCAATGAGTCGAACACTTGAACATCTGGCGGAAAATTGTCATGGCGATGACAGGCCGGACTGCCCTATCATCGAAGAGTTTGCTGTTTCTCCGGCGCCAAAAGTACTGATCCGGAGAAAGCCTCGATTTGGTGTTGCGGGCGAAATCGACCCGCATACCCACTGATCATTTAAGGCGGTGAATTTTCACCGCCTTCTTTGTTTTAAATATTTCTCCTCATCCCTCTTGACTCTACCAGCGTTGGAAGCCGGACACCGGGGTTAATCGCAATCGGCGAGAAACCTTTTTCTGGGGAACTCCAATGCAGAAGTTCACACCGGATCCGAAGAGATGGGCCGCTCTGGCATTGCTGTGTGCCGCCCAATTCATCGTCATCCTCGATACCTCCATCATCGGCGTGGCACTGCCCGCCATCCAGGCCGATCTCGGCTTTTCCGCCAGCGGTCTGAGCTGGATTTTCAACGCCTATGTCATCGCCTTTGGCGGCCTGTTGCTGCTCGGCGGACGGTTGAGTGACCTGTTCGGCGCTCGCCGCATTTTCACGACCGGCTTTGTCATCCTGACCGCCGCCTCCCTGCTGGCCGGCCTCGCCACAAGCCAGGAAATCCTGCTTGCCGGTCGCGCGCTACAGGGCATCGGTGCGGCATTGATTGCACCCTCAGCCCTCACCATTGTCATGCGCCTCTTCGGACACAATGGCGCTGAGCTGGGCAAGGCCTTTGGCTTCTGGGGTGCTGCTGCGGCGGCCGGCGGTTCGGCCGGTGTCTTCCTCGGCGGCGTGATCACCGAGTGGATGGCCTGGCAGTGGACCTTCCTCATCAACGTGCCGCTTGGCCTGATCGTGCTGGCCGCCATCCCGGCTGTTCTGCGCAAGTCCGAACGGGCACGCGGCAAGGTCGACTGGTTCGGCGCGATCACTGTCACCGGCGCGTTGGTGTCGCTGGTCTATGCCATTGTCACCATCGAGACGGCCGGACTTGGCTCGCCGCTGATCCTGTCGCTACTCGGCATTTCCCTGGCGCTCTTCGTGATCTTCCTGATCGCCCAGCGCGTCCGCCGCGAACCGCTACTGCCCCTGGGCATCTTCAAGGCGCCCAACCTGGCCGCCGGCAATCTGGTCATGGCCCTGCTGGGCGCGGCCTGGATCCCGCTCTGGTTCTTCCTCAACCTCTATCTGCAGCAGATCCTCGGTCTCTCAGCCCTCGCCAGCGGCCTAGCGCTCCTGCCGATGACCATTCTGATAATGATCGTCATGGTGGGTTTCTCCGGCAAGCTGATTGGCCGGTTCGGTCCCAAGACCAATCTTATCCTCGGCCTGTTGCTGATGGGGGCGTCCCTCATCCTCTTCGCCAACCTGCCGCTCGATGGTTCCTTCGTGGTCAACGTTCTGCCGGCTTCTCTAATGGCGGCGTTGGGCATGGCCCTGGCCTATATCCCGGCCACCATGTCTGGCATGGCAGGCGCCAAGCCTGAGGAAACAGGTCTGGCCTCGGGCCTCATCAACACCACCTACCAGATTGGCTCGGCCATTGGTCTTGCCGTCATGGTGGTGATCTCCACCGCCGGCTTCGGCCATGGCAGCGCCGGGCCGGCAGAAATGCTTCAGGGCTTCCAGGCAGCGTTCCAGGGCGCAGGTGTCGTCGCAGCCGTCGCTGCTTTGGCAACACTCCTTCTCATCCGCGGCGGTACCGCCCAGCGGGAGGTGCCGGTGGGCTAAACCCCAGGCGTGGCGGGCTACGGCTCGCCACGCTCCGGCAGATCATCATGTTCGAAGATTTCACATTTTACCTCAATGCCCCACCGCCAGCGCGCCGACGGTTCCGCTTGCCGCTTTGGATACGCGGAAAGCAGCAGCGTCCGCCCGTCAGCCCGCATCTGCTCAGGGACATCGGGCCCGACGCGCAGTGAATGAAGCACGTTTGCCGCTCATCATCATCACGAGAGGCCAAAGCCCCACAATAGGAGGACTACCAATGCAATACTTGTCCGCCCCCACCATCGAACTCTACACAACCCCCACCTGCCCAGACTGCCGCCAGCTCAAGGCCTGGTTTGATCAGCTTGGCATCTCCTATGGGGAGCATGATCTGGCCCGCCCGGGTGTAGCCGAGGAGGCCAAGGCTCGAACCGGTGTCCGGGTCGCGCCCATCACTTTGGTTGGCACCAAGGTCTATTACGGCACCCATGACACACAGCGCACGCAGTTGCGCCAGGAATGGCCGAACCTGTTCGGAGGCGGACGATGACCACGCTGCGCCTTCCCCAGACCCAATCACGCATTGAAATGCTTAAGGGGCAGACTGTGCTTGAGGCCGCACTCGACGCTGGCGTCGAGTTCCCCCATAGCTGCCGGTCTGGCCGGTGCGGCGCGTGCAAGGCACAACTCCTCTCGGGCGAGGTAATGATGCTGCAGCATTCACCCTTTGCGCTTAATGCTTCCGAAAGAGAAGCTGGAAACATCCTGGCCTGTCGTGCGGTGCCGCTGACGGACGTTGCCGTCGCCTGGGCTAATGATCGGGTGGTGGCGGGCGTCCAAGCCCGGATCGTTGCCTTGCACACCATGGCGGCCGAAATCTATCGGCTGGTCCTGCGCCCCGAAGAACCGATTGCCTTTTCATCGGGCCAGTTTTTCGAAATCGAACTGGCGCCCGGCGTCACCCGCAGCTACTCGGTGGCCAGCGAGCAAGGGGCAGTCCATCTGGAGTTCCACATTCGCGCCATAGCTGGTGGACGCGCCTCCGGCATCCTGGCCGGTGAGCGTGAGCTGGGCGATGTTGTCCGCGTTTCCGGGCCATTCGGAAGTGCCATTGGCGCCGGTGGGGTTGCGGGGCCAATCCTGGCGATCGCCG
>CBFGPB010000265.1:0-3948 GCA_965650545.1 uncultured Devosia sp.
GAATGCGGGTCCATGAAGTCCGGGCCCCAATAGAGCAGCATGGCTTCGTGGGTGCGCTCGCGATACTTGGTGATCACCTGGGCGCCGGTGCCGGGCAGGATTTCGAAGTTGATGCCGGCCTCGGCGAAGCCCGCCTGCAGCGACTGCGCGATATCGGTGAAGGGCGCCGAATTGATCACGTCGAGCGTGACGTTGATGGGCGTCTCGACACCTGCATCGGCCAGGATCTGCTTGGCCTTTTCCACGTCATAGGTGAAGGGCGTCTCGTCATAGGAGCCTGGGAAGCCCTTGGGCCAGAAGGCCTGGTGCTTTTCCATCTGCCCGGCGAGGAAGCTCTGGGTCATGCCGTCATAGTCGACGAGATAGCGCGCGGCTTCCCACACAGCCGGCGAGGTCAGGCTTTCCGTCTTCTGGTTGAACGACAGGAAATGCACGGCGGCCTGCGGATAGGTCTCGACCTTGATGCCTTCGCCCAGCCCGCCGATCTGGTCGGGGGTCAGGTTCTTGGCCATGTCGACGTCGCCCGAGGTCAGCAGCAACTGCTGCGTCGCGGCTTCCGCCACGTGGCGGATGATCACCTGCTTCATGGCCGGAGCGCCGCGGAAGTAGTTCTCATTGGCTTCCAGCCGCACGATTTCGGCCGGGCGATAGTCGGTCATCACGAACGGGCCGGAACCGGCCGAATTGGTGTTGAGCCAGGCATTGCCCCAGTCCTCGCCTTCGACATGCTGGCTCACCAGCACTTCGTCGACGATCGAGGCCGGGCGGGCGGCCAGCACGTTGAGCACGAAGGCCGAGGCGAAATCGCCGCTCCACTTCACCGTCACCTTGTTGCCGTCCACGGTCACCATCTCGTCGATGTTTTCCGGGGTCCAGCCGAGCTGGGTGAGGATGAATGCGGGCGTCAGGTTGAGCGTCACCACGCGCTTGAACGAATAGAGCACGTCCTCGCCGCGCACCGGATTGCCCGAGGCGAACTTGGCGTCGCGCAGGGTGAAGGTGATGGTCTTGTTGGCGTCGTCCGCTTCCCAGCTTTCGGCCAGGCCACCCACCAGCGCGGTGGTGTCCTCGGCTTCGTACTGCACCAGCCGGTCATAGACATTGGTGTTGATCTCGCCGGCCGAGAATTCATAGGCCTGGGCGGGGTCGAGGGCGACGATATCGTCGATGTTCTGGGCGATCACCAGCGCATCGGCGGGGGTCGCGGCATAGGCGGCGCCTGCTGCCAGCGGCAGAGCAAGCGCGGACGCCAGAAGGGCGGCGCGGAACAGTTTCATGTGCGTTTCTCCTTGGGGGTGATTTTCTTGCGGACCGGCTTGTTCGCGCCGGTTTTGGGCTTCGCCACGGCCAGGCTTGGCCGCGCCGTGGAGCGAAAGAGGGTCAGCGTGCCGGTCCAGAGCAGACGGGCAGGCTTGTCGGTATGGTTGGACCAGGAATGGGGGCGGTTGCCGCGGAAATGCAGGCTGTCGCCGGCATTCATCACCATTTCCTCGCCGTCGAGGCGCTGGGTGATCGATCCTTCGAGGATGAAGAGGATTTCCTCGCCCTCATGCGCCACCGTCTCCGAGCGATAGCCGGGCGGCACCGTCATGAGGAAACTCGACAGCTGGTTGCCGGGGAAGTCGGCGCCGAGCCGCTCATAGATGATCGAGGACCCATCGAGCGAGAAGCGGTTGCGCTCCCCCTCCCGGGTCAGCGCATTGTGCGTGGCCGGCGCTGCGACGAAATAATCGATGGTCACGCCGAGGGCCCGCGCGATCTGCGCCAGCGTGCCCAGCGAGGGCGTTGCGTGGTCGCGCTCGACCTGGCTCAGATACCCCACCGAAACCTGTGCGGCCTCGCCCAGTTCCATCAGCGTCATGTGCTGCTGGCGACGGCGTGCACGGATCAGCGCCCCGACCTTCGGGTGCCCCTCCGCCTCTTGCGACAGTGCTCCTGCCACCTTCGCCTCCACCAAAATTTTTTTGATATAAGCAAAGTTTCTTGTATGATGGAAGCGAAATGTGAAGCTTCCACGAACCGCTCGCAAACGCATCGGGCGGCGATAAGCCTCTGTTTTCCTGAGGGGAATTTTGGTGTCCAGCGATCAGCAAGTCATCCAGCCAGCGAGGAGCCCGGGTCCATCATCCCGCCGCTTCGGCCGCGGCCTTGCCACCTCCGGCGGCTTCCTCGTGACGCTGCTGCTGACCTTTCTCGGCCTCCTGGCCATCACCTTCTTCATAGGCCGCGTCATCCCCATCGATCCGGTCCTGGCCGTGGTTGGCGACCGCGCGACCCAGGCCCAATATGACGCGGCCAAGATCGCCATGGGCCTCGACCAGCCGCTCTGGCTGCAGTTCGTCACCTATGTCGGCAAGGTCTTCACCGGCGATCTGGGCATGTCGGTCTCGACTGGACGGCCGGTGATCGAAGACCTTTCCCGCTTCTTCCCCGCCACTTTCGAAATGGCGACGCTGGGCATTCTGATCGGCTGCGCCATCGGCATTCCGCTCGGTGTCACCGCAGCCGCGCGGCAGGGCTCGTGGCTCGATCAGGCGATCCGCGTCGTGGGCCTCCTGGGCTATTCCGTTCCCGCCTTCTGGCTTGGCCTTGTCGGCCTCGCTGTCTTCTATGCCCGGCTGCGCTGGGTCGGCGGCCCGGGCCGTCTCGACATCTTCTACGATGGCCTCGTGGATCCCATAACCGGCATGATCCTCATCGACTCCCTCCTCCAGGGCGAGATCAACATCTTCTGGAACGCCATATCCCACCTCATCCTGCCAGCCTCGGTGCTGGGCTTCTTCAGCCTCGCCTATATTGCGCGCATGACGCGGTCCTTCATGCTCGATCAGTTGAGCCAGGAATTCGTCACCACCGCGCGGGTCAAGGGCGTGCCCGAGCGTGTCGTCATCTGGCGCCATGCCTTCAACCCGATCCGGGTGCCGCTGATCACCGTCATCGGCCTTTCCTATGCCGGGCTGCTTGAAGGCTCGGTGATGATCGAAACCGTGTTCTCCTGGCCCGGCATCGGCAACTACCTGACGACGGCCCTGCTCAATGCCGACATGAATGCGGTCCTCGGTTCGACCCTGGTCATCGGCGCCGTCTTCATCGTCATCAACAAGATTTCGGACGTGCTCTATCGCGTCCTCGACCCGAGGGCCCGCTGATGAGCACCCGCGACTGGCTTCTGGCCGATAGTCCCACCTCGCGCTGGCAGGCCAATGCCGGCCGCGCCTATCGGGTGTTCACCGCCCTCCTGCGCAATCCGCTCTCGGTTCTGGGCGGAGTGATCATCCTCGTGCTGCTGCTCACGGCTGCTTTTGCGCCGTGGATCGCGCCCTATTCACCGACCGGGCAGAACCTCGCCGCCCGCCTCCTGCCGCCGTCGGGCGAACACTGGATGGGCACGGACGAGCTGGGCCGCGACATCTTCTCGCGTGTCATCTGGGGGTCGCAGATCACCCTCACCATCGTCCTTCTCGTGGCGCTCATCTCGGCGCCGCTGGGCCTGCTGATCGGCGCGATTTCCGGCTATTTCGGCGGCTGGGTCGATCGCATCCTGATGGGTTTTACCGACATCTTCCTGTCGCTGCCCAAGCTGATCCTGGCGCTGGCCTTCGTTGCGGCCCTCGGTCCCGGCATCAACAATGCCATCATCGCCATCGCCATCACCTCCTGGCCCGCCTATGCGCGCATCGCCCGCGCCGAGACGCTGACCATCCGCAATGCCGAATACATCTCGGCCGTGCAGCTGGCCGGCGGCGGACCCATCCGCATCATCGTCCAGCACATCTTGCCGCTCTGCACCTCGTCCATGATCATCCGCGTCACCCTCGATATGGCGGGTGTCATCCTCACCGCGGCGGGCCTCGGCTTCATCGGCCTCGGCGCCCAGCCGCCCCTGCCCGAATGGGGCGCGATGATCTCGCGCGGCCGCACCTTCATCCTCGACCAGTGGTGGGTCGC
>CBFGPB010000266.1:0-3939 GCA_965650545.1 uncultured Devosia sp.
GCTGGTTTCCTTGTATTTCTCGTTCATGTCATGGCCGGTCTGGCGCATGGTCTCGACGCAGGCGTCGAGCGGCACGGCATGGGTGCCGTCGCCCTTTAAGGCCAGCGAGGCAGCCGTCACGGCCTTGACGGCGCCGAAGGCATTGCGCTCGATGCAGGGGATCTGGACAAGGCCGCCCACGGGGTCGCAGGTCATGCCCAGATGGTGCTCAAGCGCGATTTCGGCGGCGTTTTCAACCTGTTCGGGCGTGCCGCCCATGATGGCGCAGAGGCCGGCAGCGGCCATGGCAGAGGCGGAACCGACTTCACCCTGGCAGCCGACTTCGGCGCCGGAAATCGAGGCGCGATGCTTGATGATGCCGCCAATGGCGGCGGCGGTGAGCAGGAAGTCGCGGATGGCGGCATCGCCGGTGCCGGCATTGAACTGGGTGGCATAGCGCAGGACGGCGGGGATGACGCCAGCGGCGCCATTGGTGGGTGCGGTGACGACACGGCCGCCGGCGGCGTTTTCCTCGTTGACGGCCATGGCAAAGACCGAGAGCCAGTCATTGGCCATCAGCGGGTCCATTTCGTTGCGCCGCCATTTGTCGGCGAGCTGATCGTGGATGGCGGCGGCGCGGCGCTTGACCTTGAGCCCGCCGGGCAGTTCGCCGCGCTGTTCGAGGCCACGATCGATACAGCCGGACATGGTGGTCCAGATGGTGTCGAGCTGGCGGTCGAGTGCCGTGCGGGAGAGGCGCGCCTCCTCGTTGGCGCGCTTCATGCCGGCTATGGAGAGGCCGGAGCGCCTGGCCATGTCGAGCATTTCCTTGGCATCGGCAAAGGGCCAGGGAACGTCAGCCTGGGCGGGCGAGGCGGTGCGCAGTGCGTCCAGCTCCTCTGCGGTGACGACGAAACCGCCGCCGATGGAATAGTAGACGCGGCGCAGCAGCAATTGCCCATCCGTGTCATAAGCGCAGAACTGCATGCCATTGGGATGCCCGGGCAGGGGCGTCTTCTTGTCGAGGACAAGGTCAACGGCGGGGCGGAAGCGGTAAGTCTCGTGGCCTGGCGGCGATACGGTGCCGGTGTCGCGCACCCGGGCGATGATTGTGTCCATCGCATCGGGATCGACCGTCTGCGGGTCCTCGCCGGCAAGGCCGAGGATGACGGCGCGGTCGCTGCCATGGCCGATGCCGGTAAAGGCAAGTGAGCCGTGCAGGCTCGCCGTGATGGCGGCGGGGCGGGCCCGCGAGGCGCGCGGCCAGGTGCCGGCAAGGAGGTCATCGAGGAAGCGGCGGGCAGCCGTCATCGGCCCCATCGTGTGGGAACTGGATGGGCCGATGCCGATCTTGAAAACGTCGAAGACGGAAAGAAACATGACACATCTTACCCCGAAGCCGGGGCGGCGCAATCTCCGGGAAGAGAGCATTGTTTGATAATGTGCAACAGTGCGTGACGCGGCTGCCCGATTGCTCCGCGCGGCGAGTGGACCGATATCGGAGGCAAAGGAGATTGCCATGTCAGACTATGTCTTCCGCGCCGATCCGCCGAAAGATGCCGATGCGCCGGTCATCTTCCTGTTCCATGGGACCGGCGGCGACGAGAACCAGTTCTTCGACCTGGCGGGGCAGTTGCTGCCAAGGACGCGGCGGGTGGCGCCGCGCGGCGATGTCAGCGAGCACGGGGCCCTGCGCTATTTCCGCCGGACGGGCGAGGGCGTCTATGACATGGACGATCTCAAGACCCGCACCGCCGCCATGGCGGAATTCGTGCGCGAACAGGCCGGTTCCGCCTCCCGCGTGATCGGGCTCGGCTATTCGAATGGCGCCAATATCCTGGCCTCGGTGCAGTTCGCAGCGCCGGACCTGTTCGATGCGACGATTCTGATGCACCCGCTCATCCCCTTTGCGCCGCCCAAGGCCGACTTCTCGGGCCGGAAAGTGCTCATCACGGCCGGAAGGCGGGATCCGATCGCTCCGGCGAGCGCGACGCAGGCCCTGGCGGATTATTTCGCTGCCAACGGGGCGGCGATGACCCTGGCCTGGCACGAGGGCGGGCATGAATTGCGCAATGAAGAGCTGGCGGCCATTCAATCCTTTGTCTGAAGGCGCGGAGGGCCCAGCGTTAACAGGATATTGAGGCGTTTCCGCTCAGGATCGGGGCGGTAGTTCTCGACCTCCCGGAAGGTTCAATCATTTTCGAGATTGGACGTCGCATAGCCGATACCCTCTCGATGAGGGTATTGCTCTTCGTGCTGCTCGGCTTTGCCGCGGTGGCCGCGCCGGCCTATTTCGCCTTCAACTGGGTGGTGGGTTCGACGGTTGTCCAGCTCGGGACGCTATTTGCCGAAAAGCAGGTGCTCTATGACCGGCACCGGGGGCTGGAGGCGCTGCTGCGCGAAGTCTCCCTGGCCGAGACGCTCGCCGGCAGCCAGGCCATCCGCGACTGGGCGCTGGATGAAGACAATGAAGACCTGAGGCGGCGCGGGATCGCCGAGCTTGAGCATTACCGCCAGAACTTTGCCGACCATTCCTATTTCTTCGTCATCGACCGCTCGGGGAACTACTATTTCAACGACGCGGCCAATGCCTATGCGGGCAACCAGTTGCGCTATGCGGTAGCGCCCGGAAATCCGCGCGATGCGTGGTATTTTTCGACCAGGGCGCTGGGCGAGGGCTGTCATCTCAATGTCGACAATGACGCCAACCTGAAGGTCACCAAGGTCTGGATGAATTGCGTCATCCGCGAAGGACGCAACATCCTGGGTGTGGTTGGGACCGGCATCGACCTTTCCGCCTTCATCCAGGAAGTGGTCAATGTCCCGCAGATGGGCGTCACATCGATGTTCGTCGACCGGCAGGGGCAGGTGCAGGCACATCGGGACGAGAACCTGGTCAATCTCGCCAGCCTTTCGGCAGAAATGCGCAACAAGCGGACAGTCTATTCGCTGCTCGATGCGCCCGAGGACCAGGCGGTGCTGCAACGGCTGATGGAGGAGGTCGCCCAGGGCGGGGTGCTGGCGAAATCTGCCTTCGTCAATATCGGTGGCAAGCCGACATTGGTGGGCGTGGGGTATCTGGACAAGCTGGGCTGGTTCAACGTGACGCTGATGGACCTCGACGCCATTATCGAGCGCCAGCTATTCCTGCCCGTGGGACTGCTGCTGTTGGTCGTGGCGGGCGGGGTGGCGGTGCTGCTGATGCTGGTCTTCAAGCGGACGGTGCTGGACCGGGTCACAGCGCTGGAGGGCGTGGTGCGCAGTGCCCGCGCCGGCGACTATGGCCCGGCCATGAGCATGGGCGACGGGCAGCAGGACGAAATCGGCCGGCTGGCGGCTTCCTTCACCGAAATGGCGGCGGCGGTCGACGACAATACGCGGCTGCTGGAAGCGCGGGTGCGGGAGCGGACCCGGGAGCTGGAAGAGCTGGCCTCCCGGGATGGGCAGACCGGCATTCTGAATCGCCGGGGTTTTGTTGCCGCGCATGCCGAGGTGGCGGATGCAGGCAGCTATGGCCTGATGCTGGTGGATATCGACCGCTTCAAATCCATCAATGATCGACATGGTCACGCTGCGGGCGATGTCGTGGTGCTTGAGGTGGCGCGGCGCATCAGTTCGGCGCTCGGGACCAAGGACAGCTGCGCGCGCTGGGGCGGCGACGAATTCATCGTGCTCCTGCCCGAATGCACGACGGATCAGTTGCGTGCCACGGCCGCAAGGGTCATGGCAGCCATTGACGAAAGGCCGATTGCATTGGGCGAAGGCAATGCCATCACCGTCTCGGTCAGTGTCGGAGCGTGCCTCGCTGAAGCGCGCGACAGCCTCGATGTGGCAACCGACATGGCCGATACAGCGCTCTACATGGCCAAGGCACAGGGGCGCAACATGGTCGTGGTCTTCGATGCCCAGCTAGAGATGCCGGCCCGCCGCAATGGCTGATCGAGGGGCGTGACGCGGCGC
>CBFGPB010000267.1:0-3930 GCA_965650545.1 uncultured Devosia sp.
TTACTTGTACTGCTCGAGTTCGCCAGCCGCCTTGGTCAGCGCTTCCTGCGGATCGGCGCCATTGGCGACGACCGACTGGACCATCTCGATCATGACATTCTGCAGGCCGACATAATCGGTCAGCAACGGCTCGGGGCCACCGAATTCGATGCCGTCGAGGAAGGGCTTCCAATAGGGCTTCTCGGCAACCAGCTCATCGGAGTGAACCGGACGCAGCGGGGTCAAGCCAGCGGCCATTTCATAGGCCCACTGCTTCTCGGGCGAGGTGATGAACTTGGCAAATTCGATCGCCTTGTCTTCGACGCCCGAGCCCTTGAACACGGCCAGCGAGTCGGTGATCAGCAGCGTGCCGGGACCCTTGGCATCGGGGCCGAGCGGCAGCGGAGCAACGCCCCAGTTCATGCCGGCTTCGGTGGCCAGGTTGGCCGCGCCGGGCGAGGCTTCGATCATCGCCACGCCGCCATCCAGCCAGATGGCGCGGACTTCGTTCTGTTCGTAGGCGGTCGGGCCTTCTTCGGAATAGGGCGTGATGTCCCTGAGGGCGGTCAGCGCGGCCAGGACCTGCGGGCTGTCCATGACGATATTGCCATCGGCATCGATGATCAGGCCGTCATTGGTGTAAACCCAGTGCAGGAACTGGTGCATGGTGTTGTCGAAGGTCTTGGCGACAAGGCCATAGCCGGCAGCATCGGTATTTTCGGTGATCTGCTTGGCGAAGGCGATCTTTTCTTCCCAGGTGGTCGGCGGGGTTTCCGGATCGAGGCCGGCGGCTTCGAACAGGTCCTTGTTCCAGTAGAGGGCCTTGGTGGAGAAGGCCACCGGAACGCCCCACTGGGTGCCATCGAAGGTGACGGTTTCGGGCACGTAGTTGTAGTAGGCGGCCTTTTCCTCGTCGGTCATCGGCACGGGGACGATGAGGTCGTTGAGGGCAAACTGCTTGAGCGTGCGCGAGCCGACATAGGCCAGGGCGACCGGAGTGCCGGCGGCGGCCAGCGTGGTCACCTTGTCCTGGCACTGGCCCCAGCCGACGACTTCGGTAGCGATCGGAAAGTCGGGATTGGCCGCTTCCCATTCCTCGATATAGCCGACATAGAGCGGATCGATCTCGTCGCCGCAGACGATGAAGCTGATTTCCGCGGCCTGAAGCGCGGTTGCCAGGCCGGTGGAGCCGGCCAGGACAACCATGGAGGCCAGAAGCAGCCTGTTGGTCGTTTTCATAAGTTAGTCTCCCTTGTTGCAACGTCCTATGGGACGCCTTCCCTCGGCCGGATACTGGGTGACCCGACCTAGAAACCTTGCTCCGAAGAGCCTTATTGCTTCACGGCACCGGCAGTGAGACCGGCGACGAGATAGCGCTGCAGGAACACGATCACGATCATGACCGGCAGGATTCCGACGAAGGAGGCCGCCATCAGCTCGTTCCAGATCACTTCCTGCTTGCCGAAGAAGGCAAAGAGCCCCACCGGCAGCGGCATGAATTCGGTCTTGGAGTTGAAGGTCAGCGCGAAGATGAACTGCTGCGCGTAGGCACCGATGAAGGTCATGATGGCGACCACGACGATACCCGGCATGGCCAGCGGCAGGATGACCCGGCGCAGGGTGTAGAGGCGGCTGGCGCCATCGACCCAGGCGGCCTCGTCCAGTTCCCGGGGGATGCGCATCATGTAGGTGCGCAGCAGCCACACGGACGAGGGAATGAGGAAGGCGGCGCCCGGCACGATCATGGCCCAGTAGGAGTTGAGCAGCCCGAGCGTGCGCATCAGGCGGAAAAGCGGGATCAAGAGCACCGCGCCCGAGAACATGTTGACCGCGAGGAACCCGGCCAGCAGCAGGCCCGCGCCGGCGAAGTTGAAGCGGGCGAAGGCATAGGCGGCCGGCACCACGATGAGGACGACGATCAGCGTCACCACGCTCGAGATGAAGAAGGAATTGAAGATGTGCATGCCCAGCGCCGGCACCGACTGCCACATGGTAAAGTAGGCGGTGAAGGAGCCGTTTTCGGGGATGAAGCTGTAGGGCGTCGAAAAGAGCTGCGCCAAGGGCTTCAAGGACACCAGGAAGCCTTCGATGAAGGGGGCGAGGACGAAGAACAGGAAGACGAAGAGACCGGCATAGAGGGCGGCGACCTCGTACCACTTGTAGCGGTCGATCATCGGGCGGGAGGCGGACCAGAGGCCGCGGCGCGCCTTGCTGGCCGGCTTGACGCTGGCCTTGCTGTCGGCGGCGGCCACTTCGGTGGAACGGGCGACGTCGCTCATTTGGCTTCTCCCTGCTGGAGCTTGCGGACCGACCGGAAGTAGACGATGCAGAAGGCGGTCACGAAGAGCGAGATGACCACGGCGCGGGCGGCGCCTTCGCCGTATTTGCGGGAGCCCATGGCGGTCTTGTAGGTGTCGATGATCATCGTGGTGGTCGAGCCCGAGGGGCCGCCCTGGGTGAGGATCCAGATGATGTCGAAGGAATTGAAGGTGGCGATGAGCGAGAGCAGGCTCATCGTGATGATGGCGGGCACCATCAGCGGCAGGGTGATGCGGCGGAAGCGGTAGAAGCGGCCGGCGCCATCGGTCCAGGCAGCCTCGTAGAGATCGCGCGGAATGGACTGCATGGCGGCCAGGAAATAGATGGTGACCATGGGCACGCCGATCCACACGTCGGTGACGATGGTGGCCCAGAAGGCGGTCTCGCCATAGGCCAGCCAGGCGACGGGCCCATCGATGATGCCGAAATTCTGCAGGAGGCCCGAGATCATCCCGAACTGGCCGTTATACATCCAGCCCCACATGAAGATGCCGATGGCCATGGGCACGACCCAGGGCGGCATGGTGAGGATGCGGAACACGGTCTGGCCGGGAATGGCGGCATTGAGCAGCACGGCGCCGCACATGCCGATCACCATTTTTATGGAGACCGAGAAGAAGGTCCAGATGAAGGTGCGCAGGATGACTTCAGTGAAGTTGCCGGCCGAGAAGATGCGCTGGTAATTGGCCCAGCCGATGAAATCGTAGGTGGGCCGCAGCGAGGCATTGGTGAAGGAGAGAATGACCGTATCGACCAGGGGATAGGCCACGATGGTCAGGATGTAGACCAGGGCCGGAGCCAGCAGTGCGAGGGCGAATATCGTGGCGCTACGGGTACCGGTCATTGCCTGGGCCTCCTCAGCTCGCTCGGCCCAGGGCAGCGTCGAATTGCTGCCAGATGGGGGTCATGTCGACAACGGAACGGGTTCGCATCGCCTGGTCCATGGAAAGGGCCAGCAGGCCCGCTTCGAGCGCGTCGGTGACCGAGACGGGGAGAGGGGCGCCTTCGATCATGTGCTTGAGGATATCCTCGGCCATCTGCTCGTCGGCGCCATAATGCTGGCTCAGCCCGCCGGTCTTGTAGGTGGCGTCGACCAGCCGGTCGGAGGTGCGGCTATCGGTGACGCGGAAGAAATTGCGGATGAAATCACCCTCGGCCATGCCCTTGGCGCCCATGACGGCAAAGCGCCGGAAATCGTCGGGCACGTTGAGATTGGTGTGGAAGCTGAGCGCTGCACCGTTTTCGTACTGCACCATGGCGGTCTGGAAATCGATGATGTCGCCGTCGCTGTCGAAAACCTTTTCGCTGCCCTGCCAGCCGCTGGGCTTGCGATGATAGACTTCCATATCGTTGATGCCCGACGTGGCCGGGGCATTCTTGGGCACGAAGGTGCGGCGGCCGCCGAAGCTGGACACATATTGCGGGCGGCAGCCCATGACCCCGTTATAGAGATCGAGGTCGTGGCAGCACTTCTCCAGCATGAAGCTGCCCGAATAGCGCTCATAGCGGCGCCAGTCGCGCATGAAGAAGGCGCCATGATAGGGCGGAATATGCTCTGAGGCCTCGATGGAGGTGACATCGCCGATCAGCCCGTCGGCCTGGGCCTTGCGCAGATCGACATAGAGCGGCGCA
>CBFGPB010000268.1:0-3913 GCA_965650545.1 uncultured Devosia sp.
TGGTCCAGCGCTTCTCGATTTCGTGGCCCTGATACCAGAGGTTGAGATAGCCGTCCGGCATCTGCACCTCGGCGAGGCGCGCCACGATGGCGTCGACCTTGGCTTCGAGATCCGGATCGCGTCGGTGCCGAAGGGCATAACCGGCGGCCTCGATCCACTTGCCGATGTCGGAGTCCCAAAAGACCTGGTGCGTGTGTCCGTCCGGCCCGCCCATGCGCGGGATGCGCAGCGGTGGGGGCGGGTTCTTGAGTTCAAGGGATTCGAGGATGCCGCTTTCGCCGAGCTTTTCATATTGGCTGGGAACGGTGCGGGTAAGCACGGTCTCGAGCCTCTCAGCCCAGAAGGGGCCGTTGAGGCTCACCCGGGTAAAATCGACGGGGGAATAGCTGCGCATGATGTCTCCTCCGGCCTTGATGGCTCGTTATGGGGTGATGGTGCTGGCCCGCTGGACCAAGGTGCAGGGCAGGCGGCTTATGCCGGTGAACTTTTCGCCACGGATCATGCGGATCAGGCGACGGCCGGCCTCTTCCCCCAGGTGCCGCAGGTTCATGTCGATGCTGGTGATCGGTGGCCGGGCGGCTTCGGCCATGACCGACCAATTGTCGAAGCCGACCACGGCGATCTCATCGGGCACGCCGATATTGCGACTGCGCAGCGCCTCGATCACGCCGCGCGCGATCTGGTCGTTGCCGGCAAAGATGGCGTCGGGCGGGGCGGCGTTCATAAGCAGCGTCTCGGCCGCATCGCGCCCCCAGGCCTCTGACCAGGGACCATGAAGGACAAGGGCCGGATCAGGTTGGCCCAGCGCCGCCTCGTAGCCCTTTCGCCGCAGGCGCACGGCCTCGAAATCCTCGGGGCCGGAGACATGGGCGATGCGCCTGCGACCCAGCGAAAGCAGATGCTCGGTGGCGAGCCGGGCCCCACCTTCATCGTCCGGCAACAGGCAGTGGGCGCCCGGTTCGTCGCTTTGGGAGAAAACGTAAAGCGTGGGCAATCCGCCCAGCGACAGGCCCGGAGCCGGGCGGCGGTCGGCACGTCGACCGGTGAAGACAAGGCCATCGACGCGCTTGCCGAGCAATTGGTCGATGTGGCGCCTTTCCCGCTCCGGATCGTCCGTGGCATTGCACATGAAGAGGGCGATGCCGGCCTCGTGCAGGACGGTCTCAAGACCCTCCATGATGGGCATGGTGAAGCGGCCGAAGCTGTCGTTGGAAATCAGGCCGACGGTGAAGCTCTGGCCGCGATGCAGGGCTTGAGCGAGGTCATTGGGTCGAAAGCCAAGGGTCCGCGCGGAAGCCAGCACCTTTTCCCGTGTCTCGGCGCGCAGGGTACCTGACTTGTTGAGGGCTTTCGACGCCGTGCCCAGGCTGACGCCGGCATGGCGGGCGACATCGCGCAGGGTGGGGCGGGAAATGGCCAGAGGGTTCATGTGGCAGTCGCAGCTCGGTGTTTCGGAAAAGCTTTTCCGATCTTTGTCTCGGCCGCTGGCCCGTTGATCTGCAGCGGAAAGGAATGGACTCGGAAAAGCTTTTCCGGTGTCACTAGATCACGCCGGTGCAGGGCGTGCAAGGTCGTTCGGATCAACTCGGGCGGCAAGTTTGGGTGGTCAGGCACTCCCCTGGCCAAGGTGACGGCGCCCTGGTTCGCTGACGCCGCAGGCGGTTACCTCATTCGGCAACAGGCTGCGCGACGGCCTCCTTGTCGGTCTCGAGTTCGACGAGCACGGCGGTCGCTTCCGGCTCGTCGAGGTCAAGCATCCATTCGCGCCACATCGAAACAAGCAGGGCCATCAGGACGGGACCGATGAAGAGGCCGACAAAGCCCATGGTCTTCACGCCGCCGATCAGGCCGAAGAAGGTGGGCAGGAAGGGAAGCTTGATCGGGCCGCCCACGAGCTTGGGGCGCAGAGTCTTGTCGACGATGAAGAGTTCCACGGATCCCCAGGTAAGAAGGGCAATGCCCTGGAAGGGGGACCCGGAGGCGACGAGATAGGCCGAAACGAGTGTGAACGAAAGAGGCGCGCCGCCGGGGATCATGGCTGCGACACCCGTGATGATGCCCAGCAGCACCGGGGACGGGGCGCCGGCCAGCCAATAGGCAATGCCCAGCACGATGCCTTCACCGATGGCAATAATGGTCATGCCGGCCACAGTGGAGCTGATGGTCGCGGGGATGATCCGCGACAACCGGTCCCAGCGTAGCGGGAAGATGCGCTGGCCGATCTTGTCGAGCTGGCCAGCGATCCTCTCGCCGTCGCGGTAGACGAACAGGAGCGCCACGATTGCGAAGAGTAGGTTGAGCAGGAAATTGAGCGTCCCGCCCGAAATGCTCAGGATGCTGTGATAGATATTGAGCATGTTGGCGCCGACTGCGCCTTCCACCAGTTCACCAAGTGCGCCCGGCCGGCCGATGCGCTCGTCCCAGATCCCGGTCAGCCAGTCGGCACCCAGCGGCAGGGTGGCAAACCATTCAGGCGCCGGGGCGCCCTGGCTATTGGTCGCGACGCCCCATTGGAACAGCATGCGTATTTCCTGAACCGCATAGGAGCCAATGAACAGGGCCGGCACCACCAGGAACAGGACTATGGCGGCGATCATGATCGAGGCGGACAGCGTCCTGTTGCCCTGAGCAAGCGCGATAACGTGACGGTAGAGGGGCCAGCTGGCAAAGCCGATGATCAGTGCCGCAAGCACCGGCACCAGAAAGCCGTGGAAGAAGTAAATGCTGACCAGGACGATCAGCAGAATGATCCACCGCGCGGCCGAGATGGGCGGAATGAGAGCGGTGCGCGCTGGGGCTGCCAGTCCAAGGAGGCGGGGGCGCCGCCTGGCGCTCGATGGATCGGCCTGCGTCATACTGGTTCCTGTCTGCGTTATTCCCAGGGCAGTTATCGGGCCGGTTCGACCCGTTCGTCAAATGCCATGTCGGTCGCAACGCGGGGGATACGTCATTTTGTTGCAGCGGGCCGATCTTCCACACCTCGCGGAGCCACGCGCATCAGTCACGCATTGGCGGCAAACCTCTCGTCGAAGGCATAGCCGGCGCCGCGGACCGTGCGGATAGGGTCCGCCTCGCGCCCGCGATTGATGGCGCGGCGGAGGCGGCCGATGTGGACGTCCACAGTGCGTTCATCGACATAGACGTCATTGCCCCAGACGCCATCGAGCAGCTGTTCGCGCGAATAGACACGGCCGGGATGGCGCATCAGGTATTCCAGCAGGCGGTATTCGGTGGGGCCCAGATGCACGTCACGATTGGCACGGCGCACGCGATGGGTGGTGCGGTCGAGCTCGAGGTCGCCCACCTTGAGCGCAGTGGTGACCAGATTGGGATTGGCGCGGCGCAGCAGGGCATGGATGCGTGCGACCAATTCGGGCACCGAAAAGGGCTTGACCACATAGTCGTCGGCACCGGTGGCCAGACCCCGGACACGCTCCTCTTCCTCTCCGCGGGCGGTGAGCATGATGATCGGGACGCGGGCGGTTTCCTCGCGGGCCCGCAGGCGGCGGCAGAGTTCGATGCCGGAAATCTCGGGCAGCATCCAGTCGAGCAGGATAAGATCGGGGAGCTTGTCGGCAATGGCATGCTGGGCTTCGTCGCCGCTTTCGGCAGTGACCACGCGGAAGCCCTCGGCCTCCAAATTGTAGCGTAGCAGGATGGCGATATCGCCTTCGTCTTCAACCACGAGGATGGTGGCGGGCATGGATGTGCTCCGTCGATCGGCTGCCAGATGGAGCCGGGAAAATTAAGTTCCGGTCTGGTGGTGTCCCACCTTCCCGCCATTCGACCGCAGGTCTCATGGCCTCCTCGCCTTGAAAGGCTACACTGGAGCCTTTCATCCGCTTTGCGGACCGGCTTCTAAGCCTTGATCTGCTGACGCTGCAGTTCCTGCACGTCGCTGGTAAGCTGCTTG
>CBFGPB010000269.1:0-3883 GCA_965650545.1 uncultured Devosia sp.
CACTGAATGCCCTCCTTGGTAACAAATCGTAACTGAGGCGATATATGTGCCTGTCGCGAAATACCTCAAGAAGGCACTTTGATGTCAGGTGGCGACACACGGGTGCCCCGGTCACACCGGTGTAAGTGTAGGAAAATTAAGCTTTTCTGGGCTTGGGGCCTCTCGCCCCCTCGCCCTGGCGAGCATTCGCAATGCTGGGCTGACGGACTGTTCGCTGGCGCTCAACAATGCCCCCCCGTCCTCCCGGGCGGATTGGAGGCGAAGTGTATCTCTGCCGCGACTCGCGGGACGCTTGCAGGCTCCGCTTGACGCCGCTCTTGCGGAGTCCTACGCCAATGCTGAAGGGGCGTGGAGGGATAAATGAACCTTGCAAGACTGACTATTGCCGTGGCGTTGTTGGCAACCGGCATAACATCGGCCACGGCGCTTGATCGCCGTGTTCGGATCAACAACTACACATCCTACGACATCATCGAATTCTACGCGTCACACCGGGACGCCACCAGCTGGCAGGAAGACATCCTCGGGCGGGATATTCTTCCAGCGGGCAGCAGCGTCATGATCAATATCGATGATGGTACCGGCTATTGCGTCTTCGATTTCCGGGCGGTCTTCGAAGACGGTGAAGTGCTCGAGAAGTTCGGCAACAATGTCTGTGAACTGGCCGAGTTCAACTACACCGAATAGCCCGGAATGGGGCGCCTTGGGCGCCCCTATTTCGCTTCGAGCACCGCTCGATAGGCTTTGACCGCTTCGGCAAAGCCCATCAGCAGCGCGTCTGCGGTAATCCCGTGACCAATCGACACTTCAGCGACGCCCGGCACGGCCGCCTGAAAAGCCGGGAGATTGGCAAGGGTCAGATCGTGGCCGGCATTGACGCCGAGCCCGGCGGACAATGCTGCCTGGCTGGTGCTGGCCAGCACGTCAAGCTGCCTCTGCGCCTCGGCAGGATCATCAAAGCAGGCGCCATAGGGGCCGGTAAAAAGCTCGACCCGATCAGCGCCCGTCGCTTTGGCGGCAGCAATCCCCCTTTCGCCCGCGTCGGGATCGCAGAACAGGGAGATGCGCCGGTCCGGGCGCCTCAGGCGCTGCACCACCGACGTCAGAAAATTGCCTTTGCCGACGAAGTCCCAGCCATGGTCTGACGTGGCCTGCGCCGGATCGTCGGGTACCAGCGTCACCTGTTGCGGATTGACCGCCTCGATCAGCTCAAGGAAGTCCTCGCTGGGATAGCCCTCGATGTTGAATTCGGCCTGCGGATAGTCCGCCCGCAGCAGGGCGGACAGCTCGAACACGTCGGTGCGGCGGATGTGTCGCTCATCGGGTCGCGGATGGACCGTCACGCCGCTGGCCCCAGCATCGAGCACGACACGGGCAATGCCGGTGACACTGGGCCAGGGCAGGTCGCGACGATTGCGCAACTGCGCGACGGCATTGAGATTGACGGAGAGCAGCGTCATGGCAGGGACTCGTTGGTAGACGCCCCTGCCTTACACCAGACTGGGCCCGCGGCCCAATCGCACTTTTTGATAGGACTGATCAGCGCGGCAGGCCTTACATCCCCTCGGCGCCCCGCGCGATGGCGGCTAGGCCGGTGCGCACCACCTCAACCAGCCCGAGCGGCTGCATCAGGGAGATGAAGCTGTCGATCTTGGATGGCTTGCCGGTCACTTCGAAAACGAAGCTTTCGACAGTTGCGTCCACGATCTGGGCGCGGAAGGCATCGGCCAGACGCAGGGTCTCGCCACGATGCTCGCCAGTGCCGCGCACCTTGATCAGTGCCAGCTCACGTTCCAGAAACGCTCCCTCGGCGGTCAGATCGTGCACGCGATGCACCGGCACCAGACGCTCAAGCTGGGTCTTGATCTGCACCAGCACCTTGGGCGTAGCGATGACGACAACCGTGATGCGACTAAGTCGCTTGTCGTGTTCGGTCTCGCTGACAGTCAGGCTCTCGATATTGAAGCCACGGGCCGAGAACAGGCCCACGACCCGGGCGAGGATGCCCGGCTCGTTGTCGACGAGGACGGAGAGCGTGTGGCGCTCGGCCGTCTGGGTTTCCTGGGTCAGGAAATAGGCCGAACCGGTCGGCTGCAAGTGTGCGTTCATGGCATATCCTCCGCAGTGGCCGATCAGACCAGCTGGCGTCCCTTCTCGTCGATGATGTCACCGATATTGGCGGTATCGGGCAGGATGATTTCATTGTGCGGCTTGCCCGACGGGATCATGGGCAGGCAGTTCTCGTCCTTTTCGACGATGACGTCGAAAAGCACAGGGCCGTCATAGTCGATCATCTCGGCAATGGCGGCATCGAGCTCGGCCGGGTTCTCGCACCGAATCCCCTTTCCACCGTAAGCCTCCGCCAGCTTGACGAAATCGGGCAGCGACTCTGAGTAGGAATGTGCGTAGCGCGAACCATGCAACAGGTCCTGCCACTGGCGAACCATGCCCATGCGCTCATTGTTGAGGATGAAGATCTTGATCGGCAGACGATACTGCACCGCCGTCGAGAGCTCCTGCATGGTCATCTGCACCGAGGCCTCGCCGGCAATGTCGATGACCAGCGCGTCCGGGTGGGCCACCTGCACGCCGACCGCGGCCGGCAGGCCATAGCCCATGGTCCCGAGACCACCGGAGGTCATCCAGTGATTGGGCTTGTCGAAGTGGAAATGCTGGGCGGCCCACATCTGGTGCTGGCCCACTTCGGTGGTGATGTACACCTCCTTGCCCTGCTTCTTCGTCGCCTCATAGAGCCGCTGGATCGCCCATTGCGGCTTGATGACCGTGTCCGAATTCTTGAAGTTCAGCGAATTGACGTCCCGCCACTTCTGGATTTGCTTCCACCATGGCGCGATGGCCTCGGTGCGCGGCTCATTGGTGCGGCTGCGCCAGATGCGGATCATTTCTTCCAGAACGCGGTTGCAGTCGCCGATGATCGGCACATGCACCTGCACGACCTTGTTGATCGAGCTCGGGTCGATATCGACATGGATCTTCTTGCTGTTGGGCGAGAAGGCGTCGATCCGGCCGGTGATGCGGTCGTCAAAGCGGGCGCCGATATTGATCATGACGTCGCAGTCATGCATTGCCATATTGGCTTCGTAAGTGCCGTGCATGCCCAGCATGCCCATCCACTGGGGATTGGAGGCCGGGAAGGCGCCTAGGCCCATCAGGGTCGAGGTGACCGGGAATCCCGTCAACTCGGCCAGTTCGCGCAGATTCTCCGAGGCCTCCGGCCCGGCATTGATGACACCGCCGCCGGTATAGAAGATCGGCCGTTCGGCCTTGAGCATGAGATCGACGGCCGCCTCGATGGCCGCCAGATCGCCATCGAGCTGGGGCCGATAGGACTGATGGCGCAAGGTGTCTGCCTCAGGCCGGAAATATTCGCCCACGGCAAACTGCACGTCTTTGGGAATGTCGATGACCACCGGGCCGGGACGCCCGGTCGTGGCGATGAGGAAGGCCTCGTGCAGGATGCGCGGCAGGTCGTGGACCGACTTCACGAGGTAATTGTGCTTGGTGCAGGAGCGGGTAATGCCGACCGTGTCGCATTCCTGGAAGGCGTCCGTGCCGATCAGCGTGGTCGGAACCTGCGCGGTGATGCAGATGAGCGGGATGGAATCGAGGAGCGCGTCGGTGAGACCGGTGACAGCATTGGTCGCGCCTGGACCCGACGTCACCAGCACGACACCGGGCTTCCCGGTCGAGCGGGCATAGCCTTCAGCCATATGCGTGGCGCCCTGTTCGTGCCGCACCAGGATGTGCTTGACGTAGTCCTGCTGGAACATGGCGTCGTAGATCGGCAGGGCTGCACCGCCCGGATAGCCGAAGATATGCTCCACACCCTGATCCGTCAGCGCCTGGATCACCATTTCCGCGC
>CBFGPB010000270.1:0-3882 GCA_965650545.1 uncultured Devosia sp.
CGAGGCCAAGATAGTTCAGCTCGTCATAGGGATCGATCAGGCGCAGGCGCAGGTCGAATTCCAGGCAGTCGAATATCTGTGGCGGCTCCGTCAGGCACACATGTTCAGGACGCAGATCGGCATGCCCTTCCAGCACATGCCCATTGGCTATCCTGACATTGATGGCGGGCAACCAGGTCCTCAGCAACGCCCGGCTGCGTGCCAGCGCATGCTTCACCAGGTCGGGGCTGATAGCGATCCTGGGGTGCAGCAGGATGTCCTCGGCAATGTCGAGTTCCTCCCAAAGGTGGGTCGCGTATTGGGTTCCAGCGATCCGCTGCGGCGGTGCTGTCCGGTAGTATCCGCCAAGCCGTCGGGCTACGGCACGAATATCCTCGAGATTCAAACCGCCACGGCGAATGACCTCATCGAGCATTCTATCGGCAGGAAGGCGGCGCATTTCGACCAGATAGTCGACAATGGTGCCCGTCCCCCCGAGTGACAGCCTGCCGTTCTGGTCCAGCCAAAGGGGCAGGGACTGCAGGTAGACGCCGTCTGTGAAACGCTGGTTGAGCCGGACTTCCTCGGCACAGAAATGCCGGCGTCTCTCTAGCGTCGTGAAGTCCAGCGGCGGGTAGGACACCGGCTTCTTGAGCTTGAAGACCCGGGTGCCGGTCAGGAATACCCATGACATGTGGGTCTCCCGGCAAAGCACGCTTGCAGGCGGGCCGGGATAGGCGTCGGGACTGGACAGGAAGGCAACCTTGCGGGCCAGGGACACTTCGGCGCCTGGGTCTCCAGCGGGCCTCAGTGCGCCAGGCGCCATCATAGCAGGCTGCGCGGCGTTGGCGCCAGCAGACCGCGCTCATCCATGGCCCTGAGGACGGTAGGGGGTATGGGTCGACAAGCACAATTGGCGGCATGGGCCATGTGCCAGTCTATGCGCTCCTGCATGTTCGCATTGGGCGGCATCTTGTGCTCTTCGTGCCATCGCCTGTTGATGGCCATGGGCTTTGACGTCATGGCGAACCCCTAGCTGGCAGCCTCTGGCCTGGGGTTGGCATCACCCGGCCCGTGCCTTGGCGGCATTCATTTCGGCATCCGCAAGCTGCATGTAAATCTCGGTGACGTAGTCCTTCTCCTCCGCCATCCCCGGGCCCTTGAGGTAGACCTCCCAGGACAGGCCGGAGGGCTTCAATCCCGCCTCACTGATGTCAGCCTCGACCTTGCCATAGGTATCACGAAGGCTTGCATAAGAACCCTTGTGGACAGCTCGAACGACAGGTCCCTCCGGGCTCTTTCCCGCCAGCACGTCGCCGGTGGCCTTGCTGAGGTCGACGGCAGTGACGGGAAAGCCGACATCCACGGCCATGGTCTTGCCATTCCAGTCGCGGTAGACGGCGAGCGGGGCTCCGGTCGCGGTGACATGGTTCTGTGCCATGAAGCCGCCCAGGACATCGAACGCCTTGCCCACCTTCTGGGAAATATCACCCGGGTCCATGGACGCTCGCGCGGTGACATAGATCATGGGGTGCGAAACGGCATGTGCGCGATTGACGGTCATCTGGACACTCCCTCTCGAACGGTTTGCAGATACTGGCGCACTCATCTGTCCCTGCCTTGACGACGGTCAATCGGCGGCTCGATATCCGTTCCCGGATTTGATCCATGTCCGGTTTCGTCCCCATCGCCGGGGCTAAGGTTGAGGTCGTGCAACCCGGAGGAGCGCCAATGACCTGGACCACATTCCCCAACCGATCCCTCATTCTGGTCTGCGACGGTGCGAAGGCGCTGCTTTTCGAGAATGCCGGCGATGCCCAGGCAATCAATCTCAAGGCGCTCGACGTTGTTGTCGAACCGCACAAGCCGACCCGCATGATGGGATCGGACCGGCCCACGCGGGTGTATGACAGCATGGACGGATCGCGCAGCGGCACGGAGCAGACGGACTGGCACGACCAAGCCGAGACCGATTTCCTCACGCGCGTGGCCAAGGTCCTCGACCAGGTGGTGTCTGAATTGAAACCACCGCATGTGGTCCTGGTGGCGCCGCCCCGGGCACTGGGTGTGCTCAGGCAGGCAATGGCCGCCGCCACTCGCGCGATCCTGACGGTCGAGATCGGCAAGGATCTGGTCAATCATCCCGTGCCGGAAATCGAGAGCCAGCTCGCCGCTATGCGCGAGGCGAACTGATCGCGCTGGCTTTCGGCTTGAACTTGTCGAGAATGTTTGTCACGTCCCCATCCGACAGCTGGCGGAAGTCAGCGTAGAAGGCACCCACGCCGCCGAAAACCAGATGCTGCTCAAGGCATACAACCTCGTCGGCTTCCTCGGCGAGTTCGGCCACGGTGTCGGTTGGGCCGACGGGTATTGCGGCGACGAGGCGACGCGGATGTCTTCGGCGCAGCACACGCAGGGCGGCGCGCATGGTTGCTCCCGTAGCAACGCCGTCGTCCACCACGATCACCGTCTTGCCCCGGACGTCCGGGTGCGGCCTGTCGCCCAGATAAAGCGCCCGGCGCCGCTGTATTTCGGTCAGTTCGGCGCGCATGACGCGCTCGAACTCCTCACCGCTAACTTGGGCCTGGGCAATGACCCCCTCGTTGCGGACAATGATGGGCTGGGGGTCGTCGACAATGGCACCCGCAGCCAGTTCCGAGTGGCCCGGTACCCCGATCTTTCGAACCAGGACGAGATCGAGGGGGGCATCGAGGGCCGTGGCCACCTCCGCCGCCACGGGGACGCCGCCGCGGGGAAGGGCCAGGACCAGGGTGTCTTCTCCCCGATAGGGCGAAAGGACTGATGCGAGACGGCGTCCCGCGTCAGTCCGGTCCCGGAAGATCATCGACGACATCCATGCTCGAAGTAGGCGAGGCCGGGAGGCGTGCGGCCGGCCTCGATGGCACTCAGGCGGCCTTCACCGTTATTTTCTGCTCGGGTTTCTGCATTTCCGCAGTCTTGGGGAGAGTAACCGTCAGCACCCCCTTGTTGAAGCGGGCGTCGATCTTCTCCACCTCGACACCGTCGGGCAGGGCAAAGGTGCGCTCGAAGGAGCCGAACTGGCGCTCGCGGAGATAGTAGTCGCCGGACTTTTCTTCCTTCTCCTCCTGCTTCTCGCCCTTGATGACGATGTTGCCATTGCGCAGCACCACCTCGACGCTTTTCTCGTCAAGGCCAGGCAGGTCGGCAGTGATCTCGAACGCCTTTTCGCGCTCGACGATGTCGACGGCCGGTGTTGACCATTCGAAACTGCGCGAGAAGACAGGCGACATCGCCGAAGCCGGCGCACGGAACGGCCGCAGCCAGTCGTTGCGATAGAAATCTTCGAACAGACGGTCAACTTCATGACGAAGCGCCTCGAAGGGGCGCCAGCTCGTCGCTTCAGTCCGGGTGGGAGCGCTGCCCTCCTTGCGGATGGGCAGCTTGGTCGTGTTGTCGGCCATGGTCAGATCCTCCATTTGCGATCGCCCGAAGATAGTCGAGGACTGGCAATGCAGATTTGACGACGGTCAATGCCATCCACGGTGTGGTCGCCGGCAAGCATCGGGCAGGAGAGTGCAAGGCCGGAAAACCACCTCAGTCATTGGCCATGGCCAGTCCAAGCCCGCGACGCTCGGAAACGAGCAAGGTCGTTGTTCTCATCTCATCCTGTAGCCAGTTGATGAACGCGTCTACGATCGGCTTGCGCGCCCGGTGGTCGGGCTCCAGCAAATAGTAGCCCCGACCCGATGGGACGCGGGCCGAGTGGACTTCGACCAGCGATCCTGCGGCGAGCTGGTCGGCGATCATCGCTTCCTCGGCAATGACGATGCCCAGTCCTTTCTCGGCCGCGCCGTAGGAGAGGGCCGAGTTGAACAGGATTGTCCCGCGATCGAGCGGGAAATTGGGCACGCCAGCGCCGGC
>CBFGPB010000271.1:0-3869 GCA_965650545.1 uncultured Devosia sp.
CTGTCTGGAGTGTCCCGACACGCTCCTGTCGGCGCCGTCCCAACGGCATTTTTTTTGGGGCGTAACGCAGCCAAGGTCCGCCATGGGGCAGCAAGCAACTTGGCAGCGTTACGCCCCAAGTCAGCCGTTCAGCCGGTCACTGCGATTTCCCGGAACCGGTCAGTGCGACTCAGCTCTCACAACGCCCGAACGCGAGGATTTGTGAGCGGGCGGCGTTCGCCGGTGGCACCAGTGGATCAACATTGTCCGGGCGGCAAACCTCAGGGATCAGTTACCCCAGGGCCGCGTTTCCGGCGTCCTTGTCTTCTTCCGGACAGTGAGCCGCGCGGCAAGCGCCGCCGGCAGTAGGATCCCGAGGGCGGTCAGTGGAAACTTTCGGCGTTCTCTGGATTCCCGGATTTCGACTGTCTCGCGATCGAGCGGCCATACTCGACCGACCGTGTCGGCCATTTGGGCGCCCCGTTCGCCTAGCGGCTTGGCTGGGCCGGTCGTCGAATCGCGCGCTGTCTGGTGTTCGATCTCGGAGTTGAGTTCGGCCCCAAGTATGATGATCGTGGTCGAGATCCACAACCAGATCATCAGGCCGATGACGGCGCCGAGCGATCCGTAGGCGGCGCTGTCGTCCGAAAAATTGCTGACGTACCAGGAGAACATCACCTAGCCCCCGCTTAGAAGCATGGCGGAAACCACCGAGCCAGGTGTGATCCAGCGCCATTTGGCCTGTTCCCGGCTCGGCCCCCAGCGATAAAGGGCGGTGACGCCCAACCAGAGTACTAAGGCCATGACGACATAGGCGGCCAACCTAGCGATCCAGCCCAGGCCGTCCGACCAGGGAATGTAGGAAACCAAGGCGGGCACAACCAGAACGACAGCGATGACCAACAGCGCGGCTATGGCACCGGACAGTGCGAACAGCAGAGCCAATCCATTAAGGGCGATGAAAGACCGCCGCTCCTGCTCCTGATAGGCGATGTTCATGGCTTCGAACATCGCCTTGACGCCCGCACTGGAGCCCCACAGTGCGACGGCCACGGAGAAGAGCAGCGATAACCCCAAGCCGCCGCTGCTCTGTCCTGCGAGGCGGGTCAGCTGGTCCCGCACGACTTCGAGGGCCCCGGGTGGGATGACCCCAGCCAAGAGATCCACGTGGTCCAGCACGCTTTTTGTATCATTGAACAGCCCATAAATGGACACGAAGGCGTTGAGCGTGGGTACCAGGGCCAGCAGAAGATAAAAGCTTGCCGCCGCCGAGGTGAAGAGCACGCGGTCCCGGCCACCGGACCGATAGAGGCGCCAACCGGTGTCCTTCCAGCCCGGCCCGGGAATGTGGGCAGGGGAATCCGCGCCGCGGCCACGATGGGGTTGGGTCTGATATTGTAAGTCGGTCTTGCTCATCTGCGGTCCAAAGCGTGAAAGAGGGGCCCTTTCGGGCCCCTTCTCTCAGTTACTGGGAGGAGCCGGGGGTGCTCCTGTCAGATCCTTTTGAGGCGTCGTCCACCGCCCCGGTCAGGTCAGCTTTGACGTGCTCATAGGCTTCCCCGGCCTTTCGAGTGGCCTCGGCATAGAGCTCCGACGCCTTGCCTTTACCCTCATCGTAAAGATCGGCAGCGGCTTCACCGATCTTATCCTTGACGGCATCGGCCTGTTTGCCCACCAGCTCGTCCTCCTGGGGCGTGTGCGGAAGGCTCGATCCCAACGCCGCACCTACCGCGAACGCCAGTGCACCACCCACTAATGGCTGGTCACGGAACTGCGTCATGATCATGTGGTTAAGTTGACCGGCCTGATGCTGGATAGCACTTGCGGCGTTGACGGCACTGTCGCCGCTGGCGCCGGCCTGGTCAGCCACGCCATCCCTCAGGGCCTGTGCGGCATCACGGACCAGCCGCCAAGTATGCGAGGCCCAGCCGCTGGCCTCGTCCAGCAGGTTCCCAGCTTCGTCGCGGAAGTGTTCGATCCGCTCGCCGGCGGCGTTGGTGAAGCCCTTAAACCGGTTTCCGCTTTCATCGATGAAGTGCCCCGCCCGGTTTCCGGTCGCATCGGTCAGCGCCCGAAAATTCTTGCCTGCATCATCGACGAAACTGGAGTAGTTGCGGCCACGATCGTCGGTCGCCTGCCCCGTTCGCCGCAGTCCTGAACCAGAAATGACAGTCACGGGGTAATCCCCGTACTCCTCCTCGTCCGCATCTGCACTACCGTAGCCCCGGGCGCGATTGATGCTGCGATCCCAGGCCTCGTCAGCCGAAGCGTGGGCGGCTTGTCCATTGGCCGGTTTGGCCATCAGCCATGCGAGGCTGACGCCGAGCAGCGCTACCGGTAGAGGATTGGAGGTTACCTGACGCTGCAGGGTGGAGACGAACTCCCCGCCGCCCTTGGTATAGGCCAGCAACTCGTCAACCAATTGGCCGGGCGAGAGCCGATCCTGGATCTGGTCGATCGTGTCTTCCACGCGCGCGCGCTGCAGCTCAACCTCGTGCTGCAGGTCCGCAGCGCTCTTATTATTGGTGTCGGTAGCCATCACAGCCTCCCTTTCACGACTTCTGCGTCCTGGCCCAGCGAGGCCGTGGTACGATTGAGGTTTAGATTGCTGGCCTTGAGGGCGGTGAGGCCCCGGTTGATCGCGATCCAGCCGGCAATGCCCACCACGACCGTGACCATCGCTGCCGACAAGGCACTCGCCAGGGTAGGGTCCATCTCCATGCTGACCATCCAGGCCGCCAGGAGCTGCACTATGGCACTGAGCAGAACGCCCAGCGCACCGAGGACCAGGACCCCGCCGACCGCGATCGAAGCGAGTGCGGACAACCCCTGGGAGACCTTCTCGGACGCCTCGACCTTGGCCAGTTCCACTTCCTTGCGGAGCAGACCGGTGATGTCCGAGACAAGGCCGCTCAGAAGGTCCGTAAGGGGGCGGCTTTCATTTGCGGCGCTCATTGCAGGTCTCCCCTCTCATGCCCCGACGCTGTATCGGAATTGGCGGGGTAAGGGGGGTTAGTCTGCGGCGTCAGCTTGCCGGCCCGGCGATGCGCCGAGGCAAGCGCAAAACGGCTTGCTACAAAGCCGGCCAGTGCCGCAGCGCCAAGGAATGCTACCGGCTGGCTTCGACCAAACGATTCTGCCGCTCCAACAAGATCGTCGGTATCGCGTTGCTTGAGCTGCTTGCCGATCTTGGAAAGCCCTTGGGCAAGATCCCGGGCGTAGCGGGCGATCGCCTGCTGCTCGCTCCCCTCCAACTCGTCTGCAACCTTGCCAATCGCCTCCGCGACGCCCGAAATCTGGTTGGCGGCCAGGCCCTTCTGCTCCTCGGCAAAGGACCTGACCTTCGCCGTCGCTTCGCCCATCTTGTCTCTGGCCTGATGCCCCAGCTCTTCAATGTCATGGTCGGCCCGGGTCTTGGCGGCGTCGAAATCTTCCTTCGCCTCTTGGGACAAATCGCCCAACTCGCTAGTGACCCTGTCTTGCAGACCTGAAGAACCGGGTCCGTCGCTGCTTCCCTGCATGTTCGAAAAATCGTTGCTCATAGATAACTCCTCAAAATATGCGCCGCCTCCCCCGCCATGGCTGCGTAAGGGCTCAATGGCTCGCTTCTGATCGAGTTCCGGAAAATATTGCGTTGTCACCCGCGGCGCTGTTTGGCCAATGAGGCAAGGCTGGCGCGAATTGCCTCACGAAGGGTCTCTAATCATCGTGCAGCCATGTAGCTGACGAGAAGATTACCAGTGCTGAGTTGAAAATATAACTTACGAATCAATGGCTTATTAGGAACCCTGGGCGGGCGTTGCCGTTGGTGGGCAGGGCTAGCAACAAAGGAACTTACCCATGCGTACAATCTCTCTCTTTGCCTTCGCGGCCGCGATATCCACATCGTC
>CBFGPB010000272.1:0-3854 GCA_965650545.1 uncultured Devosia sp.
CTCCACGGCGCCAATCGCCTCGCCTCCAATTCGCTTCTGGAAGCAGTCGTCTATGGCGCCCGCATTGCCGAGGACATTGGTGGGCTCGAGCCGGCGCGCGACCTCTCCCCCTTCAAGGGCATCGAATGGAACGAGGCCGAGGGCAATCGCGCCGAGGAAGTGCTGCGCAATACCGTTGCCGTCCAGGACCTCCGGCGCGTCATGACCGACCTCGTCGGGGTCGAGCGCAATGCCGAAGGCCTCAAGTCCGCCCTGCGCCAGATTGCCCATCTGGAGGCGACGGCCGAGCAGGTCACCAGCGCCTATCTCAACATGACCACCTCGGCCACGCTGGTCGCCGCCGCTGCCCTCAAGCGCACCGAAAGCCGCGGCGGCCATTTCCGCACCGATTTTCCCGAGCCCAGCGAAAGCTGGGAAACCCATACCGAGATGACCCTGGGGGAAGCCTTGGCCATCCGGGCGGGGGCCTGATCACTCCGTCAGGAGATACGTCGCCAGCGCATTGAGATCCTCATCCGTCCAGTGCGACGTCGAGTCGGCAATGACCTCGCCCATGGCCCCGCCCAGCACATCGAAGCCGGGCGTGAAGCCGGTCTTGAGCGCATCGACAAGCGTCGTCTGGTCATAGCCCGCTTCCGCCAGCGCCGCCGCGGTAATGGCCGGTGCCCGCCCGCCCGTGCCACCGGGCGAACCGGTCAACGCCTTGTCCCATTCGAGCGCGCCCAAGGCATTGCGCGGCGTGTGGCAGGCCACGCAATGGGCCGGCCCGAAGGCGAGATACTTGCCCCGGTTATACTCTTCCGATTGCCCCTCTTCCGGCGTGAAGCGGTTGGGCGCGAAGAACAGGTTCTGCCAGCCGGCCATGGCGAGGCGGATATTGAAGGGGAAGGGGATCTGGCTCTCGGGCGCCGGTTCGGCCACCGGCTCGGTCGCCATCAGCGCCGCATAGAGGTCGGCGATCTCCTGGTCGCTCATCAGCGTGTAGTTCTCGTAAGGGAAGGCCGGGTAGAGATGCCCCTGCGGCCCCATGCCATTGCTCATGGCATCGGCGAACTGGGCCAGCGTCCAGTCCCCGATCCCGGCCTCCGGGTCCGAGGTGATATTGGGCGGAACGAAGGTCCCGAAGGGCGTCACCAGCCCCGCCCCGCCCGAGAGGTAGGCCCGCCCATTCTCGGCATCGGTATGGCAGGCCACGCACCCGCCGAGGCGGATGAGATAGTCCCCCCGCACCACATCGCCCACCAGATCGAGCGCGCGGGGCGGCCCCGCCACCGGCTTGAGCAGGAAGGCCCCCGTGCCTGCCCCGACCACCGCGACAAAGATGACTGCCCACCACCGCTTCTTCATGCTCGTCCCCGCTGAAGCAAAACGGCGTGATCAGACCAGAACCGTCCTGCGGGCGCAATCGGCCCAGCGATCAAGAGCTGGCGAGATCGAGCAGTGCTGCGATGCGCTCCTTGCGCGTCTCGGCCACCAGGCGCCCGAGCTCGGTCGTGCCGCGCATCAGCACCAGGGTCGAGCGGCGCGGAATGGCAAGCTGGCGGGCAAGGTCGCTATCGCCATAAGTATCCCAATCCACCCTGAGGATCGGGATGGCGGCATAGGCCGCGCTCTCGCCCTGCAAGGCATCGAGCACGCGCTGCTGGGCCGCGCAGGTCGGGCACCAGGTCGCATGGAAATTGATCACATAGGGTTTCCCGCTGGCCTGCAGGCTTTCCAGCTCGCTCCCCGTGTAAGGAATGATCATCAGGCCAGCGGCGGGGCCTGCCGCGATCGAAGCGATCGACAGGCCGGCCATTCCGGCGAGCAGTTGACGGCGGTTCAGCATGGTGCAGTCTCCTAGATGCTTACAGATAGGTCGACCAGCCAGGCCGGCAGGACGCCCAGCGCCCAGGCCTCCAGCAGACGGTCAATGCGGAAGATGATGGCGAGGCCGACAAGCACCAGTCCCAGGCCAAGCGCGGTCTTGGCATGGGGCGCCAGCCGCATGAGCGTGGCCCGCCGGCCCGACAGCGCGGCCCGCGTCCCATAGGCCAGTGCCAGCACGATACTGGCCGCGCCCAGCGCGAAAAACCCCATGATCAGCCCGGCATGAGTCAGGTTCTCGCCCTGCGCCGCAAGGCCGATGGCCCCGCCCAGCGTGGGGCCGATACAGGGGGACCAGGCGAGGCCCAGCAGAGCCCCGGCCGCGGCCTCGCCACCGAGTCCCCTGCCCTCCACCCGGCCGAGCAGCCGCGTGCTGCCGCTCGCAGTGGCTCCTGCCAGGCGGGAGAATTGCACCTGCAAGGGCGGCGTCAGCACGACGAGGCCGAAACCGAGCATGAGCCAGCCGGCCCAGAGCGCAATCACATCCTGTGGCAGCCCGAGCGCCCGCGTCAGCGCGAAGGCCCCCAGACCGGCGAGGGTGAAGCTTACGGCCATGCCCCCGGCCATGGCCAAGGGCGCCAGTCGATGCCGGGCAATGGCGCTTGCGCCGATCAGTGGCAGCAGCGGCAGCACGCAGGGATTGATCAGCGTCAGCAGGCCCGCCGCATAGGCAAGGACATAGTCGAGCAAGGCGGCTCCCTCGAATGGTTCCAGGACCAATACGGGAACCGCGGCCGAAAAGTTACGCCCCCGGCCTCAAATGCGCGTGATGGTCACGCGCCCAGGACAGCATCCACTTCCGCCCGACTGGGGGGCTGGCAGCCCTTGCGCCCGCAATTGATGCCCGCCACCACCGCGCCGAACCGCAGCATCGTTTTGAGCTGGCTTGCATCCAGTCCGGCCAACCCACCGGGCTTCAGCGCCCCAGCCTCGCCCAGCCAGGTGAGAATCCCCGCCATCAGGCTGTCGCCCGCACCCACCGTATCGCCGAAAACCGGCGGCTTGTGGATCGGCGCCACGGCCGTGCCGGTGCTGGAAAAAGCCTTCGAACCCTCTTCCCCCAGCGTCACCACCACCAATTCGCATTTGGGACGCGCCAGCAGTTCGGCAGCATGCGCTTCGATGCTCATGCCGGGCTTGAGCCAGTCGTGATCCTCTTCCGAGAGCTTGACCAGATGCGCCTTGTCGAGAAAAGCGCTGAGCCGGCTGCGATAGCCCGCCTCGTCGTCGATCAGCTTGTCGCGCACATTGATGTCGATGGAAATCGTGGCGCCGCGCGCCGCCGCTTCATCCACCACATCCATCCAGATCGCCGCGTCATCGGCCCGGATCGGGGAAAACCCGCCGATCTGGTAGAGCTCGACCCGGTCCGGCAGCGCCTTGAGCAGCCCCTCGCGCGTGAACGCCCGGTCGGCATGGCGCTCGAACACATAGGAGGCCTGCATCTTCTCGTTGAAGGTAACAATAGCCTTGGTCGTGGGCTCGGGCACCCGATCCTTGAGCAGCACCGCAACCCCGGCTTCCGCCAGGGGCTTGAGCAGCAGGTCGCCATATTGGTCCTGGCTGATCGGGCAGAGGAACCCGGTCGGGTTGCCCAGCTTGCTGAGGGCTATCGCGCAATTGAACGGCGAACCGCCGGCCAGGGCCACCCGCTCCGCCCCCGGCGCCGCCGAAACCGGAACCAGGTCAATCAGGCTCTCGCCACCCACCACGAACATGCTCTTCTCCCCAGGCGCTGGTCTGGCGGGTGCATACCACTTTCGTATCATTTGTCACCAGAGGCATGCACCCCTTCCAGCGTCTCGCGTCCACTATCAAGTTGACCCACAGGGCTGGATCGGGCTCAATCGCGACGGAGCAAAGGCGCGGCAACAGCGCTATCGCTCGCATTGGGGAAAGGGAGGGGCGCCATGCAATTTCTGGCTCTACTGGTCCGCCTGATCAGCGGCATCAATTTTGCTGTTGGTCAGGTTTTGTCGTGGCTGGCT